>CAYMTH010000115.1:0-5276 GCA_964393235.1 uncultured Solibacteraceae bacterium
GAACACGCGCTGACGTTCGAGGCGCGGCTCTACGACAGCCTCCTGCTGCCCGACGCGCCGCAGTCCGACGACATCTCCACCCAGCTGAACCCGAACTCCCTGATCGTCAAGGCCGACGCCAAAATCGAGCCGAGCGTCAAGGACGTGCAACCAAACACCCACTTCCAGTTCGAGCGCGTCGGCTACTTTAGCGTCGATCTCGACTCCACCGGCGGCAAGCTCGTCTTCAACCGCACCGTGCAGTTGCGCGACACCTGGGCCAAGATCGACAAAAAGTCGAAGTAACCCGTCCCCAGACGTAAAAAGGCCCCGCCCGCCCGCAGTGGGCGCCGGGGCCTTCTTGTGTTAGAACCGCAGCGTCAGGCCGATCTGGAACTGCCGCTGGTCCTGCTCGGCGCCGTTGATCTCACCGAACTGCGGCGATTGCGCGTTGCCGTTCGGGTTCAGATAATGCGCCGTGTTGGTCGAGTTGAACGCCTCGATGCGCAGCGCCAACTGCATCCGCTCCCGCACCTGGAAGTTCCGGTGCAGCGCCGCGTCGAAGTTTCCGATACCCGGTCCCTGCAGGATGTTCCGCCCCGCGTTGCCGAGCGTGTTCTGCGCCGGCGTCGCGAACGAGGCCGGGTCGAAGTACTTCTGCCCGGGACCCGTCCCGCCGAGGATGCGGATCGGGGCCACCCAGTTCGGCCGGTCGGCGTTGCCGGGCGCGTTCACCACACCCGACACCGACGGCGAGAACCACGAACCCGTCATCGCAGAGAACAGCCCCTGGATCTGCCAGCCGCCCGCGAGCCACGCCGCCGGGCCCGACTGCGCCCAGCGCTTGCCTTTCCCGAACGGCAGGTCGAACATGTAGCTCTGCGTGAACACGTGCGTCCGGTTGTCGCTCATGCGGCCCTTGTTCAGGCCGACATTCATCGGAATGGCCAGGCCGCCGTCGTCCTCCGTGTAGTTCAGGCCCTTGGAGAACGTATAGGAGGTCGTAATGAAGAACCCGTCGCCAACGCGCCGGTCCAGCTTCATCTGCAGCCCGTTGTACCAGGTGGACGTGCCCACCACGCTGGTCGTGTCCGTCACGCGCCGGAACCGCTGGAACAGCGGTCGGCCGTTGTTGCCCGAGCCCGGCACCATGGAGGCGTTGATGTTAATCCCCGACTGATTGTTGACGCCCTTGTTGCCGACGTAGGCGAGATCGAGGGCGAACTTCCAGGGCAGTGCGCGCTGGATCGCGAAGTTCCAGCTCTGCACATACGGGCTGGCCAGGTCGCGCGGCGTAATCGTATAGCCGTTGGAGAGCGGCGGGTTGTCGATGATACCCGAGGTCGGCAGCACGAACGGCGAGAACGGCGGGAAGCCGGTCGTCATCGTGACCGCCGCCGGCACAAATGCATTAGGCGCCGGGAAGCCATTGTTCTGCAGAATGGGGAAGTTGAACTGCCCCATGCGGCGTGGGAAGAAGCTGATGCCGAATCCGGTGCGAACCACAGTCTTTTCGCTCACGCGATAGGCGATGCCCAGCCGCGGCCCCCAGTTGTTGTTCGTGTTGGCGATGTTCATCGGCACCGAGCCGAGCCCGGCCAGTTCCAGCGTATTGTTCACCGGGTTGTAGTTCGAATAGCCGCCCGGCAGCCGCGGCTTGGAGCCGCGCTCGCGCTCCAGCCGGATCCCCATATCAACCGTCAGCTTCGAGTTCACCTGCCACTTGTCCTGAATGTAGAAGTTCCAGATCAACTCGCGCCGCGCCGGGAAAACGAACGGCAGGTCGCGCCCGGACTGGTTCGGCACGTCGAGCAGAAACGCCGCGAAGGCGTTGGCGAAGTTGCGCCGCGTGTCGGCCGAGTCGCCGGTTTGCCCGGGTTGGTATTCGAACCGCCCGCGCGGGTTGAACGTCTGCGTCTGCAGCAGGTCGTTCCGCTCCCGCCGGATGTCGACGCCGAAGCGAAGGATGTGCTTCGAGAAGGTCTTCGAGAAGTTGTTGACGATGCCGAACGACGTCACGGCCCGCGCCCACGGGAGGCTCGGCGAAAAACCGACCAGCGGCGAGGCGTACCCGTTCACCCGGATCTCGGCCAGCCCGGAGGTCCACTCGTCCAGGTTGACGCCGCGGATACCGATCTCCTCCGACGTCTTTTTGCCCGTATCGTCGGCCAATGCGTCATTCCGGTTCCTCACCACGCCCACGCGCGACTCCCACACCAGCGTCGGGTTCAGAACCTTCGAATAGTTGATGCCCGCCGACTGCGTCCGCGCCGGGCCAACGCCGCCGAACCCGCCATTGCGGAACCCGCCGTAAATGCCGCCAGGCCCGAACAGCGCGTGGTCGATCACGTTCGCCTTCTGAATCGAGTAGCGCACCGCGATCCGGTCATTCGCGCTGATCACCCAGTCGACCTTCGAGTCGGCTTGGTCGAGCGTCTTGATGCGGACGTTGTTCTGCTGGTAGTTGATCTGCCCCTCGGGAGCGGCGATGTTCGGATCGGGCAGGAAGCCCAGGATCCGCCGCGAGATCGGGCTGATGCGGCTCGCCGGCAGGACCGCGCCAGGGAACGCCGTGCGCCCGCCGCCGGTCGCGTTGCCGGTCAGCGGATCGTAGATCGCCACGCCCCCGGCTGCCAGGTTGCCCGCGCGGAACGCCGTGCCGGGCAGGCCGCCGCGGTTCACCTGTCCCAGGTGGTCCCGGCTGCCCTGATAGTCGCCGAAAAAGAACAGCTTGTCCCGCACGATCCGCCCGCCCAGCGTGCCGCCGAACTGGTTGTACACCGTCGGCGCCTTCGTCACGGCGAACGTGTTCCGCGCCTGAATATTCTCGTTCCGGTGGAAGTGGAACAGGCTGCCGTGGAAATCGTTCGAGCCGCTCTTCAGCGTCACGTTGGTCACCGCGCCGCCCGCGTTGCAGAACTCGGGGTCGAAGTTCGACGTCGAAACGTCCACCGTCTGAATCGCCTCGGCCGGCGGCACCAGCGCCGTCAGGTTGCCGTTGTCGATCTTGTTCTCGATGCCCTCGATCTGGAAGTTGTTGAACTGCCGCCCCTGGCCGTTCACGCGCACCGACAGCGAGTCCTGCGAGTTGTAAAACTCCGAGTGCGGCCGGAACGGCTTGCCCACGCCCGGCACCAGCACCAGCAGGCCCTGGTAGTTCCGGTTGTAGAGCATCGGCATGTTCACCAGCTGTTCGGATTCGATCTTGCCGCCCGTGTCGGCGCGGTCGGTTTGCAGCAGCGGCGCCGCGCTCGCGCTCACGTCCACCGTCTGCGTCACTGCGCCCGGCACCAGCTCAAAATTCACGCGCGCCGTCGTGTTGGGCAGCAGTTCGATACCCGACCGCAGACTCTTGTTGAACCCCTGCTTCTCCGCCTCCACCTTGTAGTCGCCCGGGTCGAGGTTGACGAAAAAGAAGTTGCCGGACTCGTTGGTTTCCGCGTTGCGCTGGAAGTTGGTCCGGGTTTCGGTGATGGTGATTTTGACCCCCGGCACAACGGCGCCGGACTGGTCGGAAATGGTGCCGAGGATCTGTCCCTTCAGCACCTGAGCGTGTAGGCTGGCGGACGCACACAGAGCGGCCAGCGTAAGAAGAACCGAGGTTCGCAATCGAATCATGGATGTCACCCCTAGATAGGGCGGCATTATGTCAAAACGCGAACCCCCTCGTCTACGAAAGACCTGTTAATACTCCCGTGCTGTCGCCGAACGATTCTTCCTTCACGCCCATGCGTTCCATCAGTGCCAGGTGCAGGTTGCAGAACGGCGTCTTCTTCTCCGCCCGCACGCGCCGCCCCGGACGCAGTGTGCCCTTCCCGCGGCCGGCCAGCAGCAGCGGCAGGTTCTCCTCGATGTGCCGATTACCGCATTTCAGCGACGAACCGAACAGCACCATCGAATTGTCCAGCAGCGACGTCTCGCCCTCTTTGAGGCTCTTCATCCGCCCCAGCAGATACGCGATCTGCTCGGTGTGCCAGTTGATGATCCGCCCGTACTGATCGCGCGTCTCGGGAATGTCGCGGTGATGCGACAGCCCGTGGAAGTTGCCCTTCACGCCGTCGAGGAAGTCGTAGTTCTGCGCCGTCTGCGCGTCGCCCATCATGAACGTGGCAACCCGCGTCGAATCCGTCCAGAAGGCGAGCACCAGAATGTCCAGCATCAGCCGCACATGTTCCTTGTGCGTGGCTGGAATGCCCGCCACCGGCCGGTCCAGCGGCAGCTTGCCCTCGTTGATCCACCGCTTCTGCGGCTTCATCGCCGCCTCCAGCCGCCGCTCCACGCTCCGTACGGATTCGAAGTACTCATCGAGCCGCGCCTGGTCGCTCCGGCTCGTCTTGGCCCGCAGCGATCGCGCCTGCTCCAGCACCACGTCGAGCACCGACGTGTCGTCCCGCTGCAGCGAATCGAGGTGCTCCGGCGAGTTCGGTTGCAAACCCGAAACCACCGGGCTCCGCTTGTTCCGGAACAGCCGGTCGAAGGCGAGCTGCGGTACGATCTCCTTCGGCACCGGCGTCTTCGGATCGGCCCACGACAGGAACGACCCCAGCGCGCGCGGGAACCCGCCGCCCGCCGTGTCGATCCCCGTCCGCGGCGCGTCGATCCCGAGTTCAAACGACGGCAGCGGCGTCTGATGCCCGATCCGCTGCGCCAGCAGCTGATCCACCGTCGTCCCTCCCGAATCGAGATCGCCGCCCGTCGTGCGCTCCACAAACCCGCCGCTCAGCCACGCCGGCACCTTCGGCCAGTGCCCGTTCCGCCCCACCGTATTCTTGTTCCAAAGGTTTTCCAGCAGCAGGAAGTCGTTCTTGAACGCCTCCAGCGGCTTCAGGTGCGGGGTAATCGCGAAGTCCTCGCCGTCGCCCTCCGGCGTCCAGTGCTCGGGCCGCACGCCGTTCGGCATGAAAATGCACGCCAGCCGCACCGGCGGCTCCTTCAGCCGCTCCACGCCGCCCGTGGCGGCAAACACACCGGACTCCAACCACGGCGTAGCCAGCGCCACGCCAAGACCGCGCAAGATGTTCCGTCGCGATTGCATGCTTTCCTCTTATTTCGTGCCGAGCAGGCGTTTGGGCGCCTTCTTCGACGGCGCGTGGGTTTCGGTCATGACCGCATCCGGCTGCGTGAAGCGGAACGGTGTACTCAATACAATATCGCGAACCAGGGTACGGCTCTGGTACCCGTTCTTCTCCATCGTGTCCATCAGCTTTTGGATCGTGCACTGGTCCCCGTCCTGCAGCCCCCGCCCCAGCGCGTAGCCCAACACCTTCGACGTCACCTGCCGCAAGAAGTCCTCCTTT
>CAYMTH010000115.1:5286-10514 GCA_964393235.1 uncultured Solibacteraceae bacterium
CTTGCGCTTGAGCAACACATTCCGCAGCTCCACCGGGCCATTGAACTTCTCCCCCGACGGCAACGCCCCCGAAGCGTCCACCGGCGTCCCGTCGGTTTCCGTATCCCGCCACCGGCCCATCCAGTCGAAGTTCTCCAGGCCCAGCCCGATCGGGTCCATCAGGTTATGGCACGCCGCGCACTGCACGCTCTCCCGGTGCTTGGCCAGCATCGCCCGCACCGTCATCGTCTTCGCCGCGCCCTTGGCCGCCTCGAGCGGCGGCACGTCGGCCGGCGGAGGCGGCACCGGCGTCCCCAGCAGCGTCTCCAGCACCCACGCCCCGCGCAGCACCGGGCTCGCCTGCTTGTAGTGCGACGTCATCGCCAGCACCGACGCGAACCCCAGCACCCCCGCGCGCCGGTCATCCGGCCAGTTCACCAGGTGGAACCCCGGCCCCGGCGGCAGCGTCACCTTGCCCTCGAGCTCGTAATACTTCACCAGCCGTTCGGTCAGAAACGTGTAATTCGCCGTCAGCAGGTCCAGCACCGGCTTGTTCTGCGTCAGGATGTGGTGGAAAAACAGTTCCGGCTGCTCGCGCAGGTCGGCCGCGCCCTCGGGCGTGTAGAAGTGCTGCAACTCGGTCAGCAGCGGCACCGCGCGCCCGCCGATCTCCTGCGTCCCCAGCCACTGCCCCACGAACCCCGACGCGAACACGCGGCTGCGCGGATCGTCGATCATCCGCTCCACCTGCGCCTTCAGCACCTCCGGGTCCTGCAGCTTCTTCTCCGCCGCCAGCCGGAGCAGCTCCTCGTCCGGCATCGTCGACCACAAGAAATACGAAAGCCGCGACGCCATCTCGTACTGCCCCACCGGCCGCAGGCCCGGCTGCCCGTCATTGCCCTCGTATTTGAACAGGAACCGCGGCGACACCAGCACCGCCTTCAGCGCCAGTTTAATGTTCTCCTCAAACGGCTCCCCGCGCCGCGCGCCCCGGTCGTAGAGCGACATCAGCCGGTCGATCTCGGCCGCCTCCACCGGCGCCCGGTACGCCCGCGGCAGCAGCCGCGTCAACAACCGCCGCGCCGCCGCGCGCTTGTCCACCGGCGATTGGCCCGCCTCCATCCCGAACAGCCTGTAGTGCAGCGCCCGCTTCTCGCTCGTCACCTCCGCCGGCCGCTGGTCCACCGTCAGCGAATAAAACTCGATCCGCTCGGCGCCGTTCACCACCGTGATCGTGTGTTGCCCGCGCCCCAGCGTTGCCGTCGCAATTCGCGCCGTCGCGCCCCCGCCCGAGTCCCGCGCGTACGCCAGCTTGCCCACCACCACTCCGTCGGCCTTCACCTCCACCGTAAACGGCGTCACTTTTGGCCGTTCCACCGAAACCCGCAGCGTGTAGGCGCCCTCGGCGAAAACGTTCACCGTCGTCGACAGCTCCTTGCCCGGATTCAGAAACCGGCTCGGCTTGATGCCTGTCGGCGGCGCCGTCGTCGGGTTCATCTCGTGCGACAGCACTACGCGGTTGTACGGCGGCGTGACCACGATCTTATCGAGCACGTGCGTCGCCGCTTCCAGGTACCGCTCCAGCATCATCGGCGGCACGTAGAGCGTCTCGCCGTTGGTGTCGAACCCGGCCCCGCCCGCCTCGTCGGCTGGGAACAGGTCGGGCGCCACCACGTCGAGCCCGAACAGGTCGCGGATCGTGTTCTTCCACTCGCGCCGGTTCAGCCGCCGCGCGGCCACGAACCCGGCGAAGTCGCCCGTCGCGCACCCGGTCGTGCGCAGCCGCTGTTCGATGAAGTCGGCGACGCGCATCCGGTCGGCCTCGGCGATCTTGGCCGCGCCGGGCGGCATGGTGCGGTTGCGGAGCTGCGTCGCCACGTCGCGCCACAGCGTCCGCCGCGCCTCGATGTCGGTCACGGCGTCGGATTTCAGAAAGTCGATCCGGTTCCGCGGGTTGGCGGGATTATGGCACCCGGCGCAGTTCTCGGTGAGCACCGGACGGATCTTGGTACTGAACTCGTCAGGCGCGGCGAGCAGGGCAACCGCCCCCGCGGCGGCCAGGGTGAGAAGGACTTTCACACTCCAAACTCTATAGTTTTGGCGGGGTACGGCGCAAATGTACAATCAAGGAAGAGGCGAGTATGGCCGAACTCAAAGTTCAGAAGATTGGCGACCAGCTGGCGGTAGTGCTGCCGGAGGACATCGTCCGTCAGCTCGGCCTGGGCGAAGGCTCTTCTGTCAGCGTCACAGCAGAGCCGCAGGCGCCTGCCGCGTCCGATAAGCTCGCTGTCGCGATGAAGATCGCCTCCCGCTATCGCAACACGCTGCACGAACTGTCGAAATGATCGAACCCGTTTGGGTCACCGAGCAGGACGCGCTCGAGATCCACGAATACGTTCTGTCGCTCGACGGCGGCGCTTCCGGCATCCGCGACTCCAACCTGCTCCAATCATCCCTTCCTCGACGGCAATAAACGCACCGGCTTCCTGCTCGGCCTCGTCTTTCTAGAATGCAACGGCGCCGGATTCACCGCGCCGGAGGACGAAGCCACGCGCGCTGTCCTCGCCCTCGCCGCCGGCGAAATCGGCGAGCCCGAATACGCCGCATTCCTCCGCCGCTGGACTACAGCCCCTTCAACACTCGCGCAAACGCCGCCGCCTGGCGCATGAACCCCAGGTCCGTCGGGTGCGACCCGTCGATCGTCGCCTCCCCGTCGTCCCCCAGCAACTCCTCGCCCTTCAAATACAGCAGCCCCGGCACCTTCTCCTTCACCAGCTTCGCGTAAACCTCCCGCATCGCCGCGTGGTTCGTCTCGTTCCGATCCCGCCGCGACGCGTTCAAAAACCCGTCCGCATAGTTCCGGTCCTCGACAATCAAAATCGGCGTCCGCGGCCGCGCCGCCCGCACCTGCTTCACGCACGCCTCCGCCCGCGCCCGCACGTCCGCCGCCGTCATGTTCGGCAGGCAGTCGATCACGTACACCGACGCGTCGATCTCCGTCACGAACTTCGTCACCTCCGGCTCCATCTTCCCGTTGCCCGAAAACCCGAGGTTGATCACCTCCCGGTCGAACATCCGCCCCAGAATCGCCACATGCGTCATCCCCGGCCGCGACGCCGCGATCCCGTGCGTAATCGACGTCCCGTAAAACACGATCGGCTTCGACCCCGCCGCCCGCGACGGACCCTGATCCAGCCGGCTCCCCTTCGGCACGCCGATCTCCAGCGAAGTCACCCCGTTCCGCAACGGCAGATACACCATGTACTCCCGGTCCCCCGCCGGCAACCCGCCGAACAACTCCGCCGTGTTCTCCGGAAACTGCGTCGGCCGCCCGATCCCCAGCCACTGCCACTTCCCCGCCGCATTCCGCGCATACAGGTCCAGCCCGCTCTGTCCCACCGCCGTCATCGTCGGCCCAGCGAGCGTCTTCGAACGCAGCGTCCACCGCGCGTGGATCGACTTCGTATTCGCCATGAACCGCACCGCCACCCCCGACGAGTCCCGGCTCAAATTCCATACCGCGTCCCGCACCACCCCCTCCGCCCGCTTCGGCAGCCGGTCGTAGGGCGACGCCAGGTCTTTGAATCCCAGCCCCTCCACCGTCAACCGCTTCGCGTCGGACCATTCGATTTCGGGCGCCGGCGCCTGCGCCGCCAACGGCGCGGCCGCCAAAGTCGAGGTGAACACACGGCGAGTCATCATATGCTGCGACCAGTTTGGCACAATAACCCCAGATGCAGAACGTGCAGATTTTCGGCGTGAAAAGCTCCAGCGCCACCCGCGCCGCCGAGCGTTTCTTCAAGGAACGCCGCATCCCCCTCCACATCGTCGACCTCGCCCAGAAGCCCATGGCCCCCGGCGAAATCCGCCGCTTCATCGAGAAATTCACCCTCCCCGGCCTCCTCGATACCGCCGGCAAACCCTACGAAGACGCCGGCCTCAAGTACCTCAAACTCTCCGACGCCGCCCTGCTCGAAAAAATCGAGCGCGAACCCAAGCTCCTCCGCCTCCCCCTCGTCCGCGGCGCCAACAAAATCGCCCTCGGCCAGGACGAGGCCGCGTGGAAGGAAATCGCGACCGCGATATCATCAAAGCGTTGACCCGCAATCGCCGCTGGATAATTCCCCTGCTGGGCTACGCCGTCTCCATCGCGTGCATGGTCTACGTCTATCGGGGATTCAATTGGGAGGAACAGCTACCGCGGATCCGCCAGACCCCCTGGCACTTCGTGTGGGCCGCCGTCCTGTGCGATATCGCGGTCTACTGCGTCCAGGGCTGGCGCTGGAATGAACTCCTCATCCCCGTCGGCAAGCTCGCCGTCTGGCGCTCCATGCAGGCCATCTACATCGGCCTGTTCGCCAATGAAGTCCTCCCCCTCCGTCCCGGCGAAGTCATCCGCAGCTTCCTGCAGGCCCGCTGGTCCGGCGTCCCCTTCACCGTCGTCCTCTCCAGCGTCGTCATCGAACGCCTCTTCGACGGCATCTGGCTCATCCTCGGCTTCTTCGTCACCTCGTTCTTCGTCGACCTCCCCGCCGTCCTCGTCTACGGCAGTCGCATCCTCGCCCTGATCCTCGCCCTCCTCGGCGCCATGCTCTTCGGCGTCGATCGCCAGGCCGCCACCGGCTACGCCACTCTCTTGTTCATCGTCATCACCGTCCCCCTCTGGGTGGTCGGTTTCGTCGCCCTCATGGCGACTAAAATGAAGCTCAGGCAGCTCACCGAGGCAGCACACCAATGAAACATCTCTTCCTACTCCTCACCCTGGCCCTTTCCCTCTCCGCGCAGCAGAAGCTCCGCATCCTGGCCATCGGCGCCCACCCGGACGATTGCGATATCAAGGTCGGCGGCACCGCCGCTCTCTGGGCCCAGATGGGCCACGTCGTCAAGTTCTTGAGCGTCACCAACGGCGACGCCGGCCACCACGAAATGGGCGGCGGACCCCTCGCCAAGCGTCGCTACCTCGAAACGCAGGAGTCCCTCCGCCGCCTCGGCATCGAAGAGTACCAGGTCCTCGACAACCACGACGGCGAACTCACCCCGTCGCTCGAAATCCGCCGCCAGATCATCCGCGCCATCCGCGAATGGAAGGCCGACATCGTCATCACCCACCGCTCCAACGACTACCACCCCGACCACCGCAACGTCGGCATCCTCGTCCAGGACGCCGCCTACATGGTCGTCGTCCCCAACGTCGTCTCCGGCACCCCGCCGCTCCAGAAACCCCCCGTCTTCCTCTACTACTCCGACAA
>CAYMTH010000116.1:0-5814 GCA_964393235.1 uncultured Solibacteraceae bacterium
GTCGAGCTGTTTGGAGTCGTTCAGCCCGTCGATCGGCCGGTCCGGGTCGAGGATCACCGCGGCGGCGTAGACGGGGCCGAACAAGCAGCCGCGCCCGGCCTCATCGACCCCGGCGATGTGCCGGTAGCCGTCGAGCCGGGCGGCGTCTTCATAGGCGAAGGTACACAGGTCCTCGGGCCGCCGCGCGGCGGTCTTGGCCTGGTGGTTCTTCCTGGTTCCCAAATCCCGTTTCCCCTGGTGGCGGAACGGACTTGGCGGATTAGTCGCGCTCTTTCAGGCGGGCGGCCTTGCCGCGCAGGCCGCGCAGGAAGTAGAGCTTGGCGCGGCGCACCTGGCCGCTGCGCACGACTTCGATCTTGTCGACGACCGGCGCGTGGATCGGGAAGATGCGCTCGACGCCGGTGCCGAAGCTCAGCTTGCGGACGGTGATGGTTTCGCTGATGCCCGAGTTGTTGCGGGCGATGTAGGTGCCTTCGAAGATCTGGATGCGCTCTTTGTCGCCTTCCTTGATCTTCACGTGGACCTTGAGCGTGTCGCCGATGCGGAGCGTCGGCAGGTCGGTGCGAAGCTGCGGCTGGGTCACTTTGGTGAGCAGTGCGTTTTGCATGTTCGGATACCTCGTCTGATTAGATCTTTCGGAGCAAATCGGGCCGGTTGCGGGCCGTCTTCGCGAGCGCCGTTTCACGGCGCCACTTACGGATTTCTTCGTGATTGCCGCCGAGCAGAACCTCGGGAACCGGATGGCCCCGGAAATCGGCCGGGCGGGTGTATTGGGGGCAATCGAGCAGGCCGGAGGAGAAGCTTTCGTTTTCGCTCGACGCCTCGTTGCCGAGAACGCCGGGGACGAGCCTTGCCACCGCGTCGATGATGAGCGCGGCAGGAAGCTCGCCGCCGCTCACGACAAAATCGCCAATAGAAGTTTCTTCGTCAGCCAGATGTTGCGCAACCCGTTCGTCCACTCCTTCATATCTGCCGCAAATCAGCAGGAGCTCGTCGAGCTTGCTCCAGCGCCGCGCGGTGGCCTGATCGAACAGGCGGCCCTGCGCCGACATCAGAGCGATCTTCTTATTGTCGCTCTTTTGCGGCAGGATTGCCTGCGCGGCCAGAAAGATGGGTTCAGGTTTCATGAGCATGCCTTCGCCGCCCCCGAAGGGCCGGTCGTCGACGCTCCGGTGCCGGTCGAAAGTCCATTGCCGGAGGTCATGGATGCAAATCCGGATTTTGTTGGTTTGTACGCCCCGGGCGACGACACCGTACTCGAACGGCCCGCGGAAGAACTCCGGGAAGATGGTGAGCACGTGAAACGTCATGAGACCGGGAAAGAGCTTTTCAATTTTTGGTATCGCGGAAGATTTCGACGAGGCCGGCCGGGAGGTTGACCTCGATGCGGCGCTCAGCGGGCTTGATTCCGACGCAGATGCTTTTGGCGAGCGGGATCAGCAAGCCGTCTTCCAGTTCGAGGAGGCCGGGGGCGCCTCCCTGCTCATGGACCGCGGCGACGCGGCCATAGGCGGTTTGATTGTTGGCGTCGAGGACCTGGCAACCGACCAGATCGTCGAAGAAGAACTCATCCGCCGCGAGCGGTCTGCGGCGAGAGGGGCTGATGGCGACCCGTACGCCCCGCAAGGCTTCGGCATCGGAGATGCTGTCGACCCCTTCAAACTTCAGGATCGTGAAGCCCTGGTGTTCCCAGGCCTGCTCGACGGTCGCGTCGCGGAGGACGGAGCCATCGGCGGCGAGAAGGGTAACCGACCCGAGTTCAGTGAAGCGATCCGGACCGGTGGTCAGGTCGTTCACGGAGACCTCGCCCTTATTGCCGCGGGCGCGGAAGATTTCGGCGAGGATCACCCAATCGGGGTTCGGTTCCGGCACGGGAGGCTACTCGAGGATTTCGAGGTTGTACCGGCGGTTCAGCTTGACGCCGCAGGCGCCGAGGAGCGTCCGGATGGAACGCGCGGTCCGGCCCTGTTTGCCGATCACCTTACCCACGTCGCTGGCGGCAACCCGTAGTTCGAGAACGGTGACCTGCTCGCCTTCGACCTCGTGGACATTGACCTGGTCGGGGTTATCGACGAGCGCCTTGGCGATGTCCTCCACTAGCTGCTTAACGGCTGCCATGACAAGTCCTTTCTCTTAGGCGGCGGGAGCGGGGCTGCTCTTGACGAGGCGCTTGACGACGTCGGTCGGCTGGGCGCCGTTCTTGAGCCAGAAGTTGAGCCGCTCATGGTCGAGGACGATGGTGGCGGGATCGGAGCAGGGGTTGTAGTGGCCGACGACTTCGACGGCGCGGCTGTCCCGGGCGCGATCCTTTTCGATGACGACGACGCGATAGGTCGGGGCCTTTTTGGAACCGAACCGCGCGAGGCGAATAGCAAGCATTTTGAGAGTTACTCCTTAGCTTTCTTTGTTGAAACGTTAGAACTTGAAGTCCGAAAGGTTGGGCAGTTTGCCCATGCCGAGCTTGGCCAATTTCTTGCCCATAAAGCCCTGGCCCTGCAGGGAGCCGGAGAAGGTCTTCATCATCTTCCGGGCCTGCGTGTACTGCTTGAGCAGGTTGTTGACATCGTTGACGGTGGTCCCGGAGCCCTTGGCGATGCGCCGGCGGCGGGAGCCGTTGATGATCATATGGTTGTCGCGTTCGTGGGGGGTCATCGAGTCGATGATGGCCACGACGCGGGAGATTTCCTTCGGGTCGACCTTGGCGTTTTTGAGCTCCTTGAGCATGCCGACGCCGGGCATCATCCCGAGCAGGTTTTCGAGCGGTCCGAGTTTGGACAGCTGTTTGAGCTGGTTGCGGAAGTCCTCGAGGGTGAACTCGTTATCGAGGAGCTTGCGCTGCATCTCCTCGGCCTGTTTCTTATCGATGGTCTCTTCGACCTTTTCGATGAGGCTGAGGACGTCGCCCATGCCGAGGATGCGGCTGGCGGCGCGATCGGGGTGGAACGCCTCGAAGGCATCGGGCTTTTCGCCGATACCGATGAACTTGAGCGGCTGGCCGGTGACCGAGCGGATGGAGAGCGCGGCGCCACCGCGGGCGTCGCCGTCCATCTTGGTCAGGATGACGCCGGTGAGGCCGAGGCGCTTATGGAACTCGTCGGCGGACTTGACGGCGTCCTGGCCGGTCATGGCGTCGGCGACGAAGAGGATTTCGACCGGGCCGAAGGTTTCCTTCAGTTCGGTGAGCTCGGTCATGAGCTGTTCGTCGATGTGCAGGCGGCCGGCGGTATCGATGAGCAGGACGTCCTTGCCGGTCTGGATGGCCTCACGGCGGGCGGACTTGGCCAGTTCGAGCGGCTTCGACTCGCCTTCGGCGCCCGGGTAAATGGGCAGGCTCAGCTGTTTGGCGAGCACGGCCAGCTGATCGCGGGCGGCGGGGCGGTAGACGTCGACGGAGACCATCATCGGGTTGTGCTGGTTCTTGGAGAGCCAGCGGGCGAGTTTGGCGGTCGAGGTCGTTTTGCCGGAGCCCTGGAGGCCGACGATCATGATGACCGAGGGCGGCTCATTGGCGAAGCGCAGGCGGGAGGTGTGCGAGCCGAGGAGCTTGATGAGCTCTTCGTGCACGATCTTGACGACCTGCTGCGACGGGTTGAGGGCGGAGAGGACTTCCTGGCCGAGCGCTTTTTCCTTGACCGCCTCGATCAGGCATTTGACCACTTTGAAGTGGACGTCGGCTTCGAGGAGGGCGACGCGGATTTCGCGCAGGGCGGCTTCCATGTTCTCCGCGGTGAGTTTGCCCTCGCCGCGCAGGTTTTTGAAGACCCGCTGCAGTTTGTCGCTAAGGTTATCGAACATGGCTTGCCTCCTTTATTGTAGCGTCCTCGGGGGCGCTCATCTGCTAAACTCTGACTAGTCTGACTAGTATGAAACCATTACAAGGCGAGTGGAAACTCCAGGACGCCAAGGCTCGTTTCAGCGAGCTTTTCCGACAGACGCTGGCCGAGGGCCCGCAGCTGGTGACGCGGCAGGGGGGCGGCGAGGTTGTCGTGATGAGCCGGGGCGAGTACGACCGGCTGACGGGCCGGCACCGGCGGCCGGACCTGTTTGAATACCTGCGCAATTCGCCGCTGGTGGGCAGCGGGTTGAAGTTAGGCGGCGCCGAGTGAACGGCTACCTGCTGGCGACCGACGTGGTGGCCGAGACGCTGGAACCGCGGCCGGACCCGAAGGTGGAGGCGTGGTTTGCGTGGGCGTACGAGCGGCCGAAGTTTTTGAGCGTCATCACGGCCGGCGAGATGGAGCGGGCCATCCGGGGCGTGGCGGACGCGCGGCGGCGGACGCAGATGGTGGCCTGGTGGAGCTTTGCGTTCCGGGGGCCGGGATCCGAGTTATTGCTGCCCGTGACGCCGGCGGTGGCGGCGCGGTGGGGGCAGATGATGGGCGCGGTGCCGCGGCCGGGGGCGCGGGACGTCGAGCTGCTGGTGGCGGCGACGGCGGCCGAGCACGGGCTGGCGCTGGTGACCGGGCGGCCGCGGCTGTTCGCGGGGCTCGGGGTGGATCTGGTGGATCCGTTCCAGTAGCGGCGCGGCGGAGAGCGTCAGTTCAGGTCCTTCGGCGCGCCCTGCCCGTATATCACCGAATATTCGAAACGGTCGGCCATGCGGAAGATTCCGAACTCGAGGGCATGGCGCATCTTCTCCCAGCGCTCGGCGCATGTCGGCACCCGCGGGGACGTCTTCCGGGGCGGCCAGTACATTGCTCTCAGACGCTCGACCGAGACCGGATCGATCCGGATCTCCGGGTGCCGGTAGCGGACATCGTCCGCCGCGTAGGCACTGTAGCCGGACTGGTCCGTCACCAGGATGACCGCCACGTCCGTCCCGAGCCCGGTCACCATGTCGTCCAGCACCCGCAACTGCAGGAAGAAATCCGTCCGCGGCGGCATACAGACCAGACTCCGCAACTCGAGTCCGGTACTGCACCACTCGACCAGCCACAGGGCCGATGGCTCATCTTCGAGATTCAGATCGAATCCAATAATGTAACGGCGCATCATCGCTCCTCTCCTCCTTAGTTCTTCAACGTGTCGAGTTCGCGCTCGAACTCGGGGGCGTGGTCGAGGCCGCCGGCGACGCGGAGGACGCCGGACTCGAGGGCTCGCTTCAGGTTTCCCAGCAGCTGCGCGCGAGGGACCGAGCGGCGGCCGCCGGGAAGGTCGCGCGGGTTTTCGCCGCGGGTGATGACCACGGGGTCGATCTCGAGACCGGGGTGGCGGCGGCGGATCTCTTCCACCGCGAACTGGCCGGGGCCGGAGGCGTCGATGGCAAGCGACACCTTGCCTTCGAGGGTGAGCGCGGCCAGGAGATCGTCGAGAACGTCGAGCTGGACGAGATAGTCCGTCCGCGGCGGGAAACGGACGAGGCCGACGAGATGGAACTCGTCGGCGACGCGCTCGATGATCGAGAGGGCAGAGAAATCCTGTTCCTTGCCGAGGTCGTAACCGATGAAGAATTGGCGCATAGATCCTCCTTAACAGCCGAAGACCGGCTTGATGTCGCCGCTGACGGCGCGGCGGAAGAGGTCACCGGGGATGAGCGGCGCATCCGCGGGAACCGTGATTTTGCGCCAGAAGCCGGGCTTGCTGGACCAGGCTTGCTGGAAATAACCGGCGGGGGCGCCGGGGCTCGACAGGAGCACGAGAGCTCCGCGGGAGTCCGCGAGCAGGGCCTCGAGGGCCGGGAAGAGTTCGTCGGGCGCCTTGGACGCTTCGTCGACGATGACGAGGCGCGGCGCGGGGAGGCCGGCGAGGGCGTCGGGCAGCGCCGGGAGGGCCAGGATTTTGCTGCCGTTGGCGAGGGCGAAGCCGGCGCAACGG
>CAYMTH010000116.1:5824-10510 GCA_964393235.1 uncultured Solibacteraceae bacterium
CTCCAGAAGCGCCAGGCGGCAGCGGCGGGCGTGGACGCGCGCCTTTTCGATCAGCCGGTCGGGCAGGCCGGCGCAGAGGATCAGCGCCCCGGGGTGGTGGACAGCCTCGTGGAGCGCGCGGACGGCGGCGGCTTCGGCCTTGCCCGAGTAAGACGGCCCGGAGACGACGACGCGCGGTTCGGGCGCGGTGAGGAGCTCGGCGTGGGCCGGCCTGGGGGTGTAGTCGAGCTCGCGGGCGGCCCAGGCGAGGATCGGCTCGGGGGCGGGCGCGGGGGCGGGCTCGGCGATGAGGGAGGCCGGGGCGACGGGGTAGGAGAGCGTCTCGGCCGGGACCCCAGAGAAGTTTTCGGCGGGCAACTCCTTTGTTTCCAACGCGGCTTGGGACCCTGCGCGGCGCGGGAGGCGGCGGAGGAGGCGATCGAGGTCGCGGAGGATGCGGGCGCGGGTGGTGGTGAGGAGCGAGATCGCGCGCTCGAGGTTGAGCTGGTCGCCACCGGGGACGGCGCCGTCGATGACGGCGGTGGTGAGGTGGTCGGAGGCGAGCTCGGGGGAGGGCGCGCCGAGGCGCTGGGAGTCGAGGGTCTGGAGGAGCGCGTTGGTCTGGGCGAAGCGGACGCGGCGGATCTTCCAGTTGATGTCGACGAGTTCGAGGACGAGCTGGCGCTCGGTGGGGGTGGCGGGCTGCCAGTGGGCGAGCTCGGCGAGGGTGGTGGCTTCGAGGAGTTCGCGGGACTCGGTGGGCAGGAGGGTGCAGTCGAAATTGACGGCGACGGCGCGGCGGCGGGCGGCGTTGGCGGCGGCTTCGGCACAGCGGGCGAGGCCTTCGGGGGTTTTGGGACCGCGGGAACGGGCGCCGTTGCGGCGGGCGGTTTCGGCGCGCAGTTGGGTAGTGGCAGGCATGGGATCTCCTTTTCCGCAAAAAATTAGGGCCCCGGCGGAGCGGGGCCCTTGTTTCGCTTTCACGGTAGCAGGCGGGAATCCATCAATCGTTCAGTTGTGAAATGGAAGTCGTTGATTCGGGGAGAAATAAAAATTATCGACGCGTGGGAATGGGGGTTGCGCGGCTCCGGAAAAAGGCGCAGGATCGGGGGTATGAGAATGCGATGGATGGTGATGCTGGCGGTGGCGGCGGGGTTGTGGGCGGAGCGGAAGGCGGGGAGTCCGCTGGAGGCGTTGCCGAAGGGGATGGAGGTATTGACGCATTTCGGGGAGCGGGCGGACTTTTCGCCGGACGGGCGGGAGGTGGCGTTTATGGGGAAGAGTTTCGGGGATGCATTCGTAATCGATTTGCGGACGCGGGCGATCCGGTGTTTGACGTGCGGGGTGCCGGGGGCGGCGTTTTTGCGGGTGATGCATCTGGCGGACGGGAACTACATCCTGATCGGGCCGGAGCGGTTCAGCGACATCCGGGTGAGCCGGCGGCGGGACAACGAGTTGTGGTTTTTGCGGCGGGGGGCAGGGGCGCGGCCGGAGCGACTGGGGCAAAAGATGAGTGAAGGGGCGGCGATTTCGAAGCGGGGGTTGAAAATGGCGTGGTCGGAGACGCCGGGGCAGTTTCCGGAGATGGCGGCGGGGACGTCGCGGCTGGTGGTGGCGGATTTGCGGTATGAGGGCGGGCGGTTGACGGTGGGAGCGAAGCGGACGGTGTTTGAGAACCGGGACGGGAGTTGTACGGCGGAGGCGCAGGATTTTTATGACGGGGACAGAAAGCTCACCTTTACGTGTTACCGGCCGAAGGGGCTGGCGGGGGTGATGGGGGTGGATCTGGAGACGGGGAAGGTCACAGATTTTTCGCAGGCGCCGGGGGTTTATAACGAAGTCGAGGGGATTTTTCCGGACGGGAAGTTTACGCTGGTCGAATCGTCGAAGCAGGTGGAGACGCTGGGCGGGGAGCAGGGGTTCCGGGAGATCGACATCTGGAAGCTGCGGCTGGACGGGACGGGGAAGGATTTTGTGCGGGTGACGCGGTTTAACGATTATGTGGGGTGGAAGGCGTCGAATCCGGTGGTATCGGGGGACGGGCGGCGGATGGCGTTTCAGGTGGCGAAGACGGCGGACGAGGCGGGGGTGGGGTATGGGTTGATCTTGATGGAGGTACGGTGAGGGTGGGGGAGCGGGTGGAGATCGTACAGGTTTTATCCGGGGGATAGGAGGAATCGGGGGGGCGGATAAATGCGGTAACACGGTACCGTTAAGGTATGGTTTCGAGACGTGAGTTTGTGGCGATGGCGATGGCGGCGGGACGGCGGCCGCGGATTTTGCTGCGGAGCTCGTGGCAGAGCGTCAATATCGGCGACATCGGCCATACGCCCGGGGCGCTGACGCTCATCGGGAAGTACTTTCCGGAAGCGATGGTCACGCTGTGGCCAGGGCAGCTGGGACATGGGTCGCGGGAACTGCTGACGCGCGGGTATCCGGAGCTGCGGATCGCCGAGGGAAGCGTCGGGGCGGATGGGAAGCCGACGACCGGGGAGCTGGCGCGGGCGTGGGAGGAGGCGGACCTGTATCTGAGCGGGTCGGGGTCGGGGTTTCCGGCCAGCAACCACGCGCTGGCGTTCGCGCGGGCGACGAAGAAGCCGCTCGGCGTGCTGGGGGTGAGCACGGACCCGATTTCGGGAATCGGGGAGGATAAAGAACCCGAGGGGGGCACGCTGAAAGAGCTGCGGGAGAAGGCGCTGCGGCTGCCGCGGACGCACCTTTCGGCGGAGCTGCGGGAGGTGATCGACCGGTCCGCGTTCTTCTTCTGCCGGGATACGATTTCGCGGGACTATCTGCGGGCGCAGGGGGTGAAGACGCCGGTGCTCGAGTTCGGGCCGGACGCGCAGTTGGGCATGCATCTGCGGGACGACGCGCGGGCGGCGGCGTTTCTGGCGGCGAAGGGATTGGAACGGGGGAAGTTCATTTGCGCGATTCCGCGGCTGCGGTACACGCCCTATTACAAGATCCGGAACACGGCGCGGGTGCCGGCGGACGCGATCCGGGACGCGATTAACGAGAGAACGGTCGAGGGGGATCACGCGAAGCTGCGGGAGATGATGATCGCCTATGTGCGGCAGACGGGCGGGAAGGTGATGGCTTGCGCGGAGATGACGTACCAGGTGGAGCTGGCCAAGGCGGTGCTGGTGGATCCGCTGCCGGAGGATGTGAAGAAGAACGTCGTGTGGCGGGACACGTACTGGCTGCCGGACGAGGCGGCGTCGGTGTACGCGCAGGCGCAGGCGGTGGTGAGCGTGGAGTGTCATTCGCCGTTGATTGCGCTGCGGAACGGGACGCCGGCGTTTTATGTACGGCAGCCGACCGATACGTGCAAGGGGCAGATGTACCGGGATTTCGGGGCCGGGGAGTGGTTTTTCGAGGTGGAGGAGACGAGCGGGGCGGAGCTGTGGGGGCGGCTGGAGCGGATCTGCCGGGACCCGCGGGGGGCGGCGGGGAGAGTGCGAACGATTATGGGCACGGTGGAGAAGGCGCAGCGGCGGATGCTGGAAACGGTCCGGCGGGCGTGCCGTTCAAATTCCGTCTAATCCAACCGATAAGGACAGGGAGGGAGGTCCCTGGATGTCCGTAAGTCCGGGTGCGTAGCGCACCGTGGAGAGAAGTATTATCGAGGCCGCGCCGATCGCCATGGTGATGGTGGACGGGGAGGGGCGGATCGCGCTGGTGAACTCGCTGGTGGAGAAGACGTTCGGGTACGGGCGGGCGGAGTTGCTTGGCCAGCCGGTGGAGATGCTGATGCCGGAGCGGTACCGGGCGAGGCATGTGGGGGACCGGGAGGGGTATACGGCGGGGCCGGAGCCGCGGGCGATGGGGCGGGGCAAGGATCTGTATTGCCGGCGGAAGGACGGGACGGAGTTTCCGGCCGAGATCGGATTGAATCCGGTGGACACGCCGAAGGGGCGTTATGTGCTGGGCTCGATCGTCGACATGACGGAGCGGAAGCGGCACGAGACGCTGCTGCGGGAGGCGAAGGAGAAGGCCGAGCAGGCGACGGAGGTGAAGTCGGCATTTCTGGCGTCGATGAGCCACGAGATCCGGACGCCGCTGCACGGGGTGTTGGGAATGGCGCGGATCCTGCTGGAGACGGAGTTGAGCGAAGAGCAGCGGGAGTTCGCGGAGGTGATCCGGGGGTCGGGGGAGCGGCTGTTGGGGATTATCAACGACATATTGGACCTGTCGAAGATCGAGGCGGGGCGGGTGACGGTGGAGCGGGCGGAGTTCGACCTGGAGGCGATGCTGGTGGAGGTGGCGGCGACGCTGCGTCCGCGGGCGGCGGAGAAGGGGCTGTCCTTGTTGCTGCGGTATCCGTCGGGGGCGCCGCGGCGGGTTTGGGGGGACGCGCAGAAGCTGCAGCAGATCGTCATGAATCTGGCGGGGAACGCGATCAAGTTCACCGAGAGCGGGCGGGTGGTGGTGCGTGTGGCGCGGCGGGGGGCGTGGTGGCGGATCCGGGTGGAGGACACGGGGATCGGGATTCCGCGGGAGGCGCTGGGGCGGATTTTCGAGAGTTTCGCGCAGGCCGACGAGGCGGTGGGGCGGCGATTCGGGGGGACGGGGCTGGGGTTATCGATTTCGCGGGAGTTCGCGACGCTGCTGGGGGGGCGGGTGAAGGTGCACAGCCGGGTGGGGGAGGGGTCGTGTTTCCGGCTGCTGGCGCGGCTGGAGGCGGGCGCGGGACCGGGAAACAGACCG
>CAYMTH010000117.1:0-10497 GCA_964393235.1 uncultured Solibacteraceae bacterium
TCCACTCCTCGTCGAGAAGCGTGCCGCCGTCGACGCAGATCACGTGCCGCCCCGACGTCCTCCGCGCCGGCGGCCGCTACTACATGTACTTCCTCGGGCAGGACCGCGCCCGCCGCCAGCGCCTCGGCGTCGCCGTCTCCGACGACGGCGTCACCTGGACCAAATCCCTCGCCAATCCCGTTCTCGAAATCGGCCCCGCCGGCGCCTTTGACGAACTCGGCTTCGGCGAACCCGCCGTCTGGGCCCAGGGCGGCCGGTGGTGGATGCTCTACACCGCCCGCGACAAAAAGGAGTGGCGCCGCATGGGTCTCGCAGTCTCCCCCGACGGCATCCGCTGGACCCGCTTCGGCGACGGACCCATCATCCCGACCGGCGAGGGCTGGAACTCCCGGGTCGTCTGCGACGCGGAGGTCGCCCCCCAGCCCGACGGCTCCGTCCGCGTCTGGTTCGGAGGCGGCGACAGGCCGGAACCCGCCGAGAATCTGCACGGGCAGATTGGTCTCGGCGTGCTCCGGCCTGTTGCCGTCGCTCGTTAGGGGATTTACCGGTTCGGGCCGAAGAAGGCCACGATGCCGAGGGTCACCGTGTCCTGGTTCTTCCACACCGCCAGCGAGTTGCCGCGGTCAAAGAACGGCTTGTCGGACCAGTCGCGGCGGTACTCGAGCCGCGCCAGCAGGCCTTCCACCCACTTGTACTCGCCCGTCACCGTGAAGCTGTTCAGCTTCTGCGCCTGCGTCGTGATGAAGCCGTCCCGGTCGTTGTAGTGCTCATAGCGCAGCGACAGCGCCGTCTTCTCGGTCGTCTGGAACCGCCCGGCCATGCCGATCGCCACCCAGGTCGCGTCTCCCGTGCCCACGTTGTTCTCCTGACCGTAGTCGAAGTTAACGTAGAAGCTCGTCTTGTCGTTCGGGTTCAGGTTCACCACCGTGTCGTAGAAATTACGCTTGCCCTTGTTGGTGTCGTTCTTTTCCGGACCCGTGTAGTAGTTGTTGTACCAGGCGAACTTCTTGTTCGGCGTGAACGCGGTCGTGAAGCCGAACGTCTTGCCCGAGTTGTTGTCCTCGACGTTGTTCCACCCGTTGACGATCTGCAGACCGACGGCGAACTTGTCATTCAGAGGCTTCGAGATACGGGTGCCGAAGTGGTAGTAGGGCCCGTTGGTGTACAGATACCCGCGGCCGTAGCTCCAGGTCAGATTATTCTCCGTTAATTCGGCGCCGGCCGAGGTGTAGAACTTGCCGAAGTCGATCTGCAGCCCGCCCATGTTCTTGGGCTTCAGGCTGACATACGCCTGCGGAATGTAGCGGACGACGTCGGTGCCGGCCGGGTCGGTGGCGTGGAAGATCTCCCAGGCGCGCCCGAAGCCCAGGTCCAGCTTGAAGCCGACGGGATCGGGGTCGTGTTCGAGCGTAAACTTGGTCATATTCAGCGAAAATTGATTCGCTTTGACTTCGAAATTGCGCAGGTTGTTGCTGCGGCTCGAGGGATGGTTGGCGTTAAAGCTGTAATAGCCGTCGATCAAACCGCTGAATTTAATGGGGCCTGCTGACCAAACAGGCGCGTTGCCCTGCGCCATCAAGGCGCCGGTGAGACTCAATGCCATGGTCGCGACGCGGAAAAACGTCGGAGTTTTCATCTACCTGATCTCCAGTGTGGGATTCGCTTTTGCGAGAAAGGAAAGGTATCGACGGGGGACCTTGAGGCAAGTCTACGGTCGGCCCGCATCTCCGCGCCAATCAATAATTTCAATCACCCCGATAGCGAGAACGGCCGATAGAAAAAACCAATCGGATGGATAGGAAAGATTGACTTCCGTTACGGCCGGGAAGCGTGGATCATAAACTTCACACGCCCTGTTCGCGTCTGCCGCCCCGTATGCGAGTCAGCCCAAGAGGAGAGTCATGAAACGAATTCTTTCGATATTGTCCCTATCGGTACTGGTGGCGGCGCAGCTGATTGGGCAAACCCCGGCGCCGGCGTCGACGGCCGCACTGGAAGCGGGTATCAAGTCGGCGCAAATGAATGCCGACAACGCGTGGATGCTGGTCAGCTGCGCGCTGGTATTAATGATGACCGGCCCCGGCCTCGCCCTTTTCTACGGCGGCCTGGTCCGGCGTAAGAACGTTCTCGGCACGATGATGCAGAGCTTTATCCTCATGGCCATCGGCACGGTCCTCTGGGCCCTCATCGGTTATAGCCTCAGCTTCGGCGAAGGCAGCCCGTTCCTGGGCGACCTGCGCTACCTGTTCCTCGAAGGCGTCGGCGGCGATCCGAACGCAACGTATGCCGCCACCATTCCGCACCAGACCTTTATGCTCTTCCAGATGATGTTCGCCATCATCACCCCCGCGCTGATCACCGGCGCCTTCGCCGAACGCATGAAGTTCTCGGCCATGGTGCTGTTCACCATCCTGTGGTCGCTCATTGTCTATTACCCGATGGCGCACATGGTGTGGGGCAACAACGGCCTGCTCAACGCCTTCCTCGGCGGCAAGATCCCGTGCCTCGACTTCGCCGGCGGCACGGTCGTCCACATCACCTCGGGCGTCTCCGCTCTCGTCTGCGCCATCGTCATGGGCAAGCGCAAGGGTTACGGTTCCGAACCGATGAAGCCGCACTCGCTGGTGCTCAGCTTCATCGGCGCCTGCCTGCTCTGGGTCGGCTGGTTCGGCTTCAACGCCGGCTCCGCGCTCGGCTCCGGCGCGCTCGCCTCGTCGGCCTTCGTCGCCACCCACTTCGGCGCCGCCGCCGCGGCCTGCGGCTGGTTGCTCGCCGAATGGCTGCAGCACGGCAAGCCCTCCGTCCTCGGCGGTATCTCGGGCGCCGTCGCCGGCCTGGTGGCCATCACCCCGGCCGCCGGCTTCGTCAAGCCCATGCCCGCTCTCGTCATCGGCCTCATCGCCGGCATCTTCTGCTACTTCATGGTGGTGAAGGTGAAGTCGATGCTCGGCTACGACGACTCTCTCGACGCCTTCGGCGTGCACGGCGCGGGCGGCACCCTCGGCGCCATCCTCACCGGCGTGTTCGCCACCAAGGACGTCAACCCGGCCTTCAAAGACGCCGCCGGCAACGCTTTGCCCGTCGGCCTGCTCGAAGGCAACGGCGGCCAGGTGGTCAATCAGCTGATCGGTACCGGCATCTCCTGGATCGTCGCGATCGTCGCAACGTTTATCATTCTGAAAGTAGTGGACGCTGTCGTCGGTCTGCGCGTCTCGCCCGAAGAAGAGACGGCCGGCCTCGATCTGAGCCAGCATGGAGAAGAAGGGTACACCCTGGAAGCGTAACCGCGACCGAATGGAGATAACGTCATGAAGAAAATCGAAGCAATCATTCAGCCGTTCAAGTTGGAGGAGGTCAAAGAAGCCCTCAAAGCCATCGGCATCGACGGCATGACGGTTACCGAGGTGCGCGGCCACGGCCGCCAGAAGGGTCACAAAGAGGTTTACCGGGGCCAGGAATACCAGGTCGACCTCCTTCCCAAGGTGAAAGTGGAGATGGTCGTCGCCTCGGCCCGCGCCGAAGAGGTCATCTCCGCGGTCTCCGCCGCCGCCAAGACGGGCAAGATCGGCGACGGCAAGATCTTCGTCTACGAGGTCGCCGAAGCCATCCGCATTCGCAACGACGAACGCGGCGAAACGGCCCTCTAACGGGACTCACCCTTGCACGATATCCGTGAGCGGTTCCATTCGGACGGGAACCCCGTCGCCGTCCTGGCCGATCGAACCGCCCTTGTCAACAACCTCCTTCGCAACGCATTCGCCGAAAACCTCGGCCCGGTCTATCCCAACGGGATGGCCTTGGTCGCGGTCGGCGGCTACGGCCGCTCGGAGCTTTTCCCGCACTCCGACATCGACGTAATGCTTCTCGTGGAAAGGGCGCCCTCCGACGAAAAGTCGCGGGACGCCCTCTCCGCGTTTCTCCGCCTCGGCTGGGATTCCGGCCTCCGCATCTCCCACTCCGTCCACACCATCGACGAGTGCTGCGAGTATCACCCCAACAACCTCGAACTCACCATCTCGCTGCTCGACCACCGCTTCCTGTGCGGCGACGCCTCGCTCTACGCCGCCTTCCAGTCCCGCCTCCCCAAGTTCCTGTCGAGCGAACGCCAGACCCTCATCCGCCACCTCATCCGCCAGTCCCGCGAACGGCACGAGAAGTTCCAGAACACCGTCTACCACCTCGAGCCCAACATCAAGGAAGCCCCCGGCGGCCTGCGCGACCTCCACCTGATCGGGTGGCTCGCCAAGCTCCAGGACCCTTCGCGCGAACTGCCCGACTGGCTCGGCGAACTCGGCGCCGAGATCCAGTTCCTCTACACCCTCCGCTGCTACCTCCACTTCGCCGCCGGCCGCGACCAGAATATCCTCCAGTTCGACGCCCAGGAAGACATCGTCCGCCAGTCCTACATCGACGCCGTCGACCCCGCCAAGCCCGTCGAAAGCTGGATGCGCCAGTACTTCCTCGCCGCCCGCCGCATCCACCGCGCCGCAAAACAGGCCGTCGACGTCTGCGAATCGCTCGTCCCCTCCGGCCTCTTCAGCCAGTTCCGCGAATGGCGCACCCGCCTGTCGACCTCCGAAATCTCGGTTTCCAAGGAACGCCTGCTGCTCCGCAACCCGCAGACGCTCGAGTCCGACCCCGAACTCGCCCTGCGCGTCATGCACCTCACCGCGCGCCACGGCCTGCTCCCCGCCGCCGACACCGAACGCCGCATCACCGCCGCGCTCCCCGCCATCGAAGCCTACTTCTCCGAACCGCGCCCGCTCTGGAACCACCTGCGCGAGATCTTCTCGCTCCCCCACGCCATGGTCGCCCTCCGCACCATGCACGAGACCGGCCTGCTCGGCGCCCTGCTGCCGGAATGGCGCATGATCGAAGGCTTCGTCATCCGCGACTTCTATCACCGCTACACGGTCGACGAGCACACGCTGATCGTCGCCGAAAACCTCTTCGGCCTCCGCAACGCCGGCAGCGCCGAAGGCCCGCGCCGCCGCTTCGCCGAACTGCTCACCGAGGTCGATTCCCTGCCCCTGCTCGTGCTCGCCATCCTGCTGCACGACATCGGCAAGTCCATCGACGGCCCCACCCACGCCCTCGAATCGGCCCGCCTCGGCGAGACGATCATGGAACGCGTCCAGATGCCGCAGGAGGAACGGCCCTTCGTCCGCTTCCTGGTCGAACACCACCTGGTGCTCTCCTCCATCATGAACTCGCGCGACCTCACCGAGCCCGGCACCGCCAAAGACCTCGCCGACCGCGCCGGCACCGTCGAAAACCTCCGCTACCTCGCCCTCATGACCTACGCCGACATCTCCGGCGTCAACCCCACCGCCATGACCCCGTGGCGCCTCGACCAACTCTGGCGCGTCTACTCGATCGGCCTCCGCGAACTCACCCGCGAACTCGACACCGACCGCATCCACACGCCCGCCGACGGCCCCGCCCACGACTTCCTCGAGGGCTTCCCGTCCCGCTACCTCCGCACCCACTCCCCCGAAGAGGTCCAGGCCCATCTCGCCCTCGAATCGAAGGCCCGCGAAAAAGGCGTCGCCGTCGACCTCGCCCGCCACGGCGGCGTCTGGAAACTCACCCTCATCACCCTCGACAAGCCCCGCTTGTTCGCATCCATCGCCGGCGCCCTCTCCGGCTTCGGCATGGACATCCTGAAGGCCGAGGCCTTCTCGAACTCCAAAGGCGAGGTGCTCGACGCCTTCACCTTCGCCGACCCCGGCCGCGCGCTCGAACTCAACCCGCCCGAAGTCGACCGCCTCCGCGGCATCCTCGAAAAGGCCGCCATGGGCACGCTCGACGTCCGGCAGATGCTCGAACGCCGCCACCGGCCCAACGCCAAGCCCCGCGCCGGCGAACGGCTCCGCCCGTCCATCTACTTCGACAGCGAGGCCTCCGCCACCGCGACCCTCGTCGAGATCATCGCCGAGGACCGCATCGGCCTGCTCTACGACTTCGCCCGCGTCTTCGCCGAAGCCGGCTGCAACATCGAGGTCGTGCTCATCGACACCGAAGCGCACAAGGCCATGGACGTCTTCTACCTCACCACGCAGGGCCGGAAGCTGACCGAGAACGAGCAGTTCGTGCTCGAAGACCGGCTCCGCGCCGCCTGCCTCGGCTAATGCGGACAGGGGACTTTTCTTAACGTTTTTTAGTAGGCTATCCGGATGGCTTCCAGACGCAGCTTTCTCACCGCCGCCGCGGCCACCGCGACCGGCGCCGCGCAGAACGTGCGACAGCCGAACTTCCTGTTCCTGCTCCCGGACCAGTGGCGGCCGGACTGGCTGCCCGGTGATCCGGCCATCCCCGTCCGCCTGCCCAACATCGCGGCGCTGGCCGCGCGGGGCGTCCGGTTCGACCGTGTCGTCTGCGCCTCCCCCCTCTGCGCCCCCTCCCGCGCCTGCCTCGCCTCCGGCCGCGAGTACGTCCGCTGCGGCGTCCACAATAACAAGGACGACTATCCGCTCGGGCAGCGGACCTACTACCGCGCCCTCCGCGACGCCGGCTACCACGTCATGGCCTGCGGCAAGGTGGACCTGCACAAGGGCACCCTCGACTGGGGCCTCGACGGCAAGCGCCTGTTGAACGAATGGGGCTTCTCCGACGGCATCGACAACGCCGGTAAGGGCGACGCCGTCCGCTCCGGCGCCGAGACGCCGAAGGACCCCTACATGGGCATGCTGCACAAGCGCGGCCTCGCCGCGGCCCATGTCGCCGACTTCCGCAAGCGCCGCAGCTACGCCGCCACCCACACCACTCCACTGCCCGACGACGCCTACTGCGACAACTGGATCGCCGAAAACGCCAAGACCCTGCTCGCCCGAGCGCCGAAGGGCAAGCCCTGGCACCTGGTGGTCAACTTCACCGGCCCGCACAATCCGATGGACATCACCGCGTCCATGGAACCGGGTAGCCGCGGCCGGAAGTACCCGCAGCCCAACGCCAGCACCGAGTTCGACCCGGCCACCCACACCGCCATCCGCCAGAACTATACGGCCATGTGCGAGAACATCGACCGGCGGATCGGCGAGATCCTCGCCGCCGTCGCCGCGCGCGGGGAACTCGACAACACGCTGGTCGTCTTCTCGAGCGATCACGGCGAGATGCTCGGCGACCACAACCGCTGGGGCAAGCACGTGCCCTACCAGGCGTCGGCGGGCATCCCGCTGATCGTGGCCGGTCTCGACGCCCGGCGCGGGCTGCGCACGCCGGCCATGGCGAGTCTGATCGACGTGGCGGCCACGTTCCTCGACTACGCCGGCGCGCCGGCGCTCGCGGGCATGGACGCCCGTTCGCTACGCCCCGTGCTGACGGGTAACAAAACGGAGCACCGCGACGTCCTCCATTCCGCGCTCGAAGAGTGGCGCTTCGTCTGGGACGGCCGGTACAAGCTGGTCCAGGGTTACGAAGGCGGCGAACAGCTCTTCGACCTGAAATCGGACCCCTACGAGAACCGGAATCTCGTAACAAGTGAGAAACAACTCGCCGAACGGCTCCGTAGCCGCCTCATTTAACAACCGGTAATGATCTGCCCGCAGGAATCACCCATACAATACAAATCGAATGACTGAGACAAAAGTGGAAGAGCGTCGCGGATTCCTCGTGACCGCCATCACGGGGATGATGGGCGCGATCGGCGCCGCTTTGGGGGTACCCGCCCTTGGATATCTGATGGTGCCCGGCCGGGAAAAGAAGCAACAAAGTTGGATCGAGGCCGCCGACCTGACCAAGCTGATGGTGAACCAGCCGGAGCAGATCATCTTCGATCGCGTCCGGCGCGACGGCTGGAAGACTGTCACCGAGAAGGCGTCGGCGTGGGTCGTCAAGACCGGGGAGCAGCAGGTGGTGGCCTTCTCGCCGGTCTGCACGCACCTCGGCTGCGCGGTGAGCTGGAATCAGGGCGATAAGACCTTCGCCTGCCCGTGCCATACGTCGTCGTTCAGCCCGGACGGAAAAGTGGTCGCCGGGCCGGCGCCGCGCCCGCTCGACCGGTTCGACGTGAAGGTCGAAAGCGGCAAGGTCCTGCTGGGCGAAGTCCGGCAGTCGGCGGAGGGATAGGCCGTGATCCAGAACGTACTCGATTGGGTGGAGGAGCGCACCGGCGCCGTCAGCGGCGTCAAGCACTTCCTCTATGAAGACATTCCGGCGTCGAGCGGGTGGCACCAGGTGCTCGGCTCGGTGGCCATGTTCTGCTTTCTGGTGCAGGCCGTCACCGGCATCCTGCTGGCGCTGAACTACGCGCCGACGCCGCCGGACGCGCACGCGAGCCTGCGCTTCATCCTCACCGAACTGACGGCCGGGCGGCTGATCCGCGGGCTGCACCACTGGGGCGCGAGCATGATGATCGTCGTGGTCGGTCTGCACCTGATCCAGGTCTTCCTTTGGGGCGCCTACAAGAAGCCGCGCGAGGCGACCTGGATGCTGGGCTGCGTGCTGCTGCTGCTGACGCTCGGCTTCGGGCTCACCGGCTACCTGCTGCCGTGGGACAACCGGGCCTACTGGGGCACGGTGGTGACCACGCAGATCACGGCGAAGGCCCCGCTGGCCGGGCCGTACATCCTGCGCCTGATGGGCAGCGAGAACGGGCAGATCGGCGTGCAGACCTTCTCGCGCTTCTACGGCGCGCACGTGCTGGTGCTGCCGCCGGTGACAATGCTGCTGATCGCCCTGCACGTGTTCCTGGTCCGGAAGCACGGCGTGGCGCCGGCGCCGGTCGAGACCGCGCCGCCGAAGAAGTTCTTCCCCGGGCAGGTGTTCAAGGACACCGTCGCGATCTTCGTCATGTTCTCCATCCTGTTCGCGCTGGCGGTGCTGGTGCGGGTGCCGCTCGGCAAGATCGCCGACCCGACCGACACCACCTACATCCCGCGGCCGGAGTGGTACTTCCTGTTCCTGTTCCAGCTGCTCAAGTTCTTCGAAGGGCCGCTCGAGATCATCGGCAGCATGGTGCTGCCGGGGATCGCGGTGGGCCTGCTGTTCGCGACGCCGTTCCTGGACCGGGGCGCGGCGGTGCGGCTGCGGCAGCGGACGTTCGCGATCGGCATCGTGGCCTTCGCGGCGCTGGGCTGGATGGGGCTGACGGGCGCGGCCATGCGGTCGACGCCGCACAAGGACCCGTGGCAGAACTTCGCCGCCGACGAGGTGGCCGCGATCGGCAGCTTCCGGCAGGCCCGTTGCTGGGAGTGCCACGGCACCACGCCGGGCGATTCGAAGGCCGGGCCGAACCTGGCCGACATCGCGGTGCAGGAAGACCGCGACTGGCTGGTGGTCCACTTCCAGCAGCGGCGCCCGGACTTGGGCCTGAAAGAGACGCAGCTGAATCAACTGGCCAACTTCCTGCGGAAGCTGGACGATGAAAGCGTCGTGGCCATCTCGCAGGCGCCGGCGAACGTGGTGGCCGGGGCGCAGCTCTACATGAAGAACAACTGCGGGGCGTGCCACTCGCTCCGGGGCGTGGGCGGCAAGTCCGGCCCGCCGCTGAACGGCGTGGCCGCGCGGCGGGACAAGGCGTGGCTCGAGGGCCACTTCAACGACCCGCAGAAGTACTCGCCCGGCACCATGATGCCGCCCTACAAGTTCGAGCGGCAGGAGATGGACAACATGCTCTCCTTCATGGGCACGCTGGTCGATTAGCTAGTTGCCGGCCGCCACCTGGCGGACGGCGTCGAGGGCGGCCGCGCAGGCCGCCCGGTCGACATCGAAGTGGGTGAGCAGGCGCAGGCGCGCCTGGTTGTTGGCGTTCATGATGACGCCCTTTTCCTTGAGCCGGTCACTGAACGCCGGGGCGGTGAGGCCGGTGCCGGTGACGTCGTAGAAGACGATGTTGGTCTGCGGGGTGCGCTCCACCTTGATCCCCGGGATCTGCGCGAGGCCCTCGGCGAGGAACTGCGCGTTGGCGTGGTCGGCGGGGAGGCCGGCGGGCATCTCTTCGAGCGCGATGAGCCCGGCGGCGGCCAGGATGCCGGACTGGCGCATGCCGCCGCCGAGGCGCTTGCGGAGCAGGCGGCCCTTGTCGATGAGCGGCTTCGGGCCGACCAGCATGCTGCCGGCGGGCGCGCCGAGCGCCTTGGACAGGCAGAACATGACCGTGTCGACATGCTTGACGATGCGGGCGACGGGCTGGCCCATCGCGGCGGCGGCGTTGAAGAGCCGGGCGCCGTCCATGTGGACGGGCAGGCCGAGCTTGTGGGCCTCCTCGCAGATCTCGTCGAGCGTGTCCTGCGGGTAGATGGTGCCGCCGGCCATGTTGTGGGTGTTCTCGACCTCGACGAGGCCGGTGGGGGCGGCGTGGGGGCCGAGCGGGCGGATCTGCTCGCGGATGGCCTTCCAGGTGAGGATGCCGTCCTCGGTCGGGATGGCCCGGGGGACGCAGCCGGTGAACCAGGCGATCATCGAGAGCTCGTAGTTCAGGATGTGGGAGCGGCCTTCGCAGAGCACCTCCTGCCCGTGCTCGGTATTGACCTTGAGGCCGATGGTGTTGCCCATGGT
>CAYMTH010000118.1:0-8323 GCA_964393235.1 uncultured Solibacteraceae bacterium
GAGGCGATCGGGTATATGGAGGAGAAGTCGATCGGCGCGTTGGTAGTGATGGAACATGGGGCGATCGCCGGGCTGATCTCGGAGCGCGATTATGCGCGGAAGATCGCGTTGAAGGGGCGGCAATCGAAAGACACGCGGGTGCGGGAGATCATGACGAGCCCGGTGGTCACGATCGGGCCGGATTCGCACGTGGAAGACTGCCTGCAGCTGGTCACCGACCGGCGGGTGCGGCATTTGCCGGTGGTGGAGAACGGGACGCTGATCGGGATTGTTTCGATCGGCGACCTGGTCAATTCGACGATCCACTCGCTGACGGAGACGGTGAATCATCTGGGGGCGTATATCAGCGGGGAGTATCCGCATTGAGGGGGTGAGGGGGGAAGGTGGATGGCTATCGCGTTCTCGATAGCCCGCCAGCCGGGCCGAGCCGGGTCGTTGCGGCCCCGATCCGGGTTACGGTCAGGACGTGGCTTTGCGTGCGATGGCGAAGCGGTAGAGGGGATAGACCGGCTGGTTGCGCAGATCGGGGAAGTACCGCGCGGCATCGGCATCGTCCTGGACCGTGAGGCCGAAGGCGCTCAGCCATTCGGCGGAGTTTTCGACGCCGAAGAGGAACGGTTCGCCGAGGCGCTCCATGGAATCCAGGAAGCTGTCCACGCTGGGTTCGGAGTGGCGAACCTGGAAGAGATCGCTCCGTACATAGTCGATCCACAGCAGGCTCTCCGGGTGGCGCATGAGCGAGGCGACCGCGTTGAGGGTACTGGCGTTGGCCTCGTCATCCAGATACATGCTGGTGCCTTCGTTGACGAAGATGGTCTTTGCCGCAGGGTCGAAGCCGCGGTCGAGCAGCGCCAGGCGCAGGTCCTCCAATTTGAGATCGCAAGCGACCGCATGGCGCGTGGGGCCTCCGGTGAACGGGAAGCCGGCAAGCAGGCGCTCCCGTTCGCTGAGCATGGTGGGGAAATCCACTTCGAACACGCGGACGTCCGGACCGAGCGGCAAACGGAGGGGGCGAAAGTCCAGACCAGCCCCGAGAAGGACGATTTGCTCCAGGCCCTTGGTTGCGGTGATGCAATCGTCGAGGTGCTTCGTTCGGGCGGCGACCATGGGTTGCAGCTGCGGGGAGCCGGCCAGGAGGCGCTCGGCGAGGACTCTGCCGTGATCGCCAGCGGCGGCGGCGGCATGGGGATCGCGAATCAGACCGTTGGGCCGAGCAGATTCGCGGGCCCGGAGCGCCGCGATCAGTCGGGCGGAGGCCTTTAATTTCTGCTCAAACAGCGGATGCGGCACAGCCGAGGGCGAGGCGGGACGCAACATGGTGGACTGGCGTACGAAGTAGGTCCCTTCGGCCGAGGCTACTTCGCGGTCGCCGTTCCAGAGAGAGGTCGTCACGCGTTCGAGGACCGTGTTTCCGGAGGCGTAGCGACGACGGATGCGGTCCCAGCGGGCGGGTTCGATCTGCGTCACCGCGACCAGATCGGCGGAGCTTGGCAGTTTGTATTCGAGGCTCAATGTGCCGGCCCATAGCGACGCGCCGTGCTCGTCCTTCTTCGCGTGGACGCCGATGATGGGTACGCCGGTCAGGACCGATCCCAGCGCGATTCCTCCGTTGTAGTCCGCCAGCAGTCCGATGAGCGCCGCCTGATGGACGCCGTGCTGGTTGCTCGATTCGTAGGAGATGGGCAGCACGCTGCGACAGTAACCCGGCCGGGTTTCCTCGACTCGCCAGCCGGTCCACGCGAGCGCCGGAACGCCCGCGCGCAGAAGCCTGGTTAGTAACTTGGGGCTCGTCCGATCGCGGTAGTCCTGTTCCCAGGTAGAGGCGGGGTACGCTTGCTGTGCTGTCAGTGGATTTGTTTCGATCATCCGGGTCCCTATTGGCGCGTGGCCGCGCCGGGCAATCCGTATGTTAGGGCGGGGAGGCGGGAGGGGACATCACCCGAACGGGTGATGTCGGTCAGATTTTTTGCGGGACGCGGGGGAAGCGGTGGGTTAGGGAGAGGAAACGATCAGGCCGGAAGTTCGAGATCGAGCCCGGCAAACGGGCGGCATCCTTGATCGAAGTTGACTGGGCCGGAGTGACGGGCCAAGGCCAGAGAAGCCAGATAGACGGATGAAGAACTGATTCCATGTGAGGCCGGGTTCGGCCGCATAACGGCGCGCCCGATCGAACAACTCATCGGGAAGTTCGACGGTGGTGCGCATTCGCCATCCGCATGGCATACTGCATTCGATTGCCGATATGGGAACACGCAGCGTTACAGCGACAAAGGCGGGGATGAAATGCGACTGATGCTGATCTACCTTGTGATGGCCGGGGCGCTGCTGCCGGCGCAACCGCAGGCGCAGTTCCGGCCCAAGACGCAGGGCCTGGTGCTGGCCGAAGTGGAGACGAGCGAGTTTCGCTCCCGATTCACCGGGCACGAGTACCGGGTTCACGTCTCGCTGCCGGAGGGCTACGCGGGGAGCGGCAAGCGGTATCCGGTCCTTTACGTGCCCGATGCCGATTTCAACTTCGACGCGGCGCGGACGGCGTATGCCACGATCGGGCTCGGACGGGCGCTTGGGATGGGGGCGCCCGCGGAGGAGTACATTATCGTTGGGGTTCCGCTCAAGGTAGAGAACACGCTGGATTGGGCGCGCAAGCGGTTTTACGACCTCACGCCGACGGTGGACGATGCGACGACGGCGCGGTATGCCAAACAACTGCGGGGCGAAGTGCGCAGCGGCGGGGCGGCGCTGTTCCTCCGCACTTTGCAGCAGGAGGTGATTCCTTATATCGACGCGAACTATCGGACCACGGCGGACCGGGGGCTGGCCGGGTACTCGCTCGGCGGGTTGTTCACGTTCTGGGTGATGCTGCAGGAGCAGACGACGTTCTCGCGCTACCTGGTGGGGAGTCCATCGCTGTGGTGGAACGATGGCACGATACTGAAGGCGGAGGCCGCGTTCGCGGAGGCGGGAAAGAAACTGCGCGGGAAGGCGTTTTTCTCGGTGGGGGCAACGGAAGGGAAGATCATGCTCGATCCGTTTCAGCGGCTGCTGACGGCGTTTGGCGGCCGGGAGAATGCGGGGTTCCGGTTTGAGAGCCGCGTTTTTGAGGGGGTGGATCACTTATCGGGCGTGGCGGGTGCGTTCAGCGCGGGGATGAAGTTTTTGTATGGGCCGGAGGGCGGGAAGCGATAGCAGCTTATTGCTCGACGGTTTCGCACCGGCAGGCCGGCGCCCGGCGGGCTTCGGGAGCTTGCCGCACTGTTATCGTTCGCGTGACGCCCAAGTATGTAATTGAACGCAGTATTTCCAACGCCGGACAGTCGACGGCTGAGCAGGGGTGGTGGAGGATCCGGCGTTGGAGTATGCGGAGCGGTTGGGCGGCGATTAGGGGTGGGCGTTGTGGGGCGGGGTGGGGGTGTCCAACGCCGCGCGGAACGGGCCCCGCATCTCTAACGATCGCGTCCCGGCGCGAGGCAGCGAATCGTCATGTCGTGTAGAACACGGCGAGAAAGAGCAGGAAACGATACAGCCAGAGCACTGCCAACATCCATCCCACCAGGACAACGCCCTGTGCCGTGGCTGCGGGCCAGGTCCGCGTGCCGGTGGCGCGCAGGGCGGAACTGACGTACCAGACAAACACGGCGCCGAGGATGAGACTGATGACGAGGTCTACCGCCACGTAGCCTGGCGAGAATCCGGCGCCCCGCGCCAAGGCCCACAGGACGCCGTTGGCCATCGTGGAGTTAATTGAGAGGTAGAGCATCAGGAAGGCATAGAGGTGTAAGGCGAAGACCAAGTGCTCGGCTGCGTAGCGGCCCTGTCCAAAACGCAGCGCGGCCAAGCCGAGCGCGAACAGCGCCACCATCAGGATCACCAGGGATTTGGCCTGAATGCGGGACTTGGCGTCGAAGACGGTAGCGTACTCCGCGAACGTGTTCCCGCGCGCGGCCAGCTTTTGCTCCACCATCGGCTTGGCGATCGTCTGATGCCAGGTCCAGCCGACGTGGGTCTCCAGATTCGTGCTCAGGGTGTTCCAACCGTTCAGCGCCGTCGCAAAGAAATAGAACACGTTCATCAGGATGAACAACTGCATCGGCGCCAGGAAGGGTTTGCGATTGCCGCGCGCGTAGGCGGCGGTAAGCTCGCCGGGGCGCAGCACCAGCGTCTTTAGCGTGCCGAGGATCGCACCATCAAAATGGATGACCGCTTCCACGGCGTGTTCGAGGAAGTGCGACAGGGAGAGCGAGTGGTGGTCGAAGCGCTTCTCGCCGCAGGCGGAGCAGAACCGGCCTGTAACAGGGGCGCTGCAAGTAGGACACAGGTCCGGCATGTCCCGCTATTGTATTGCACCCTATTGCGGTTGCGGGTGGCCGCGGCAGGCTAAGCGAAATGCCTGTCAATCGGCCCTCAAAATGATCACTCGTATTATTGACATTAGAAGATCTGCTTGATGCCGCTGGCGTGGGCGAAGGCGACAACGGCGGCCGCTGTTGCCGCGGGGCGGAACGCTGGCGATGCGGGCGCGGGTTGCGTGAGGTGGGGTGAAACAAGGGACGAGCGGATCCGTTCAGAAACTCGTCAAGCGGACGCGTGAAGAACGGCGAGCCCGCGTTGCGATCCGCGCGGGTGAAGGGGATAGCTTCCGAGTGGCCGACGACTAAGGAACTAATGGTCTACACTTCTCCGTTAGGCCGGTTCTATCGCGTCGGAAGCAGCACAAGGTGTTGGCAAATCTCTCACTGGCAGGGAACTGGATCCCGGAGATAGCTGCCAGCGATCGCGGCAAGACGGAGTCCGCTTTTCCCTGGTCTGCCCGCAATGACCTCTCCTGGCTGTGTTCGGATCTATCAAACGCACATACTGTCTTCAGCCAATCCATTTCCCAAAGCGGCATAACTGGCGGCGGTAGCTTTCCGGCCGTAGCGGAACGTTTGTTCCGATGCCTGCACCCCTAGCATAGGCACCTCTCCATTGCTGATCGCGATCGAACTGGAGTTTCAATACCGTGAGCACTGGCTCCGGCGAGGAGATGCGAATCGTGGCACCGAGGAGATGACCGTCCCCGTCTTGGCTTTGCGTCACCATGAGTCAGGACGCAGTCCTTTCAAAAGATATGATTGAGAGATGAACAGAAGGCCGCAAGTCAGCGTGTTGGGCAGTGCCGAGCCGGGCTCGGACGCGTACGAAATGGCGGCCGAAGCGGGTGCGCTTCTGGCGCGTCTGGGAATCACGCTGGTGAGCGGCTGCGGCAGTCCGGCTACTCGCGTGGCCGCTGAGCGAGCGCTGCAGGCCGGTGGCCTAGTGGTCAGCATCATTCCACCCGACGAAATGCCATCCGCTGAGTGGCCAGCCACGGTCGTCATTCCTTGTGGCATGGGCGACGCGCGGAACTTACTTATGGCCCTGGCTGGCGACGCCTGTATCGTCATCGGAGGTCGAGCTGGAACGATCTCGGAAGTCTGCCTGGCTTGGCTGCACAAGCGACCCCTACTTCCCCTTTTGGGATGCGGCGGGTGGTCCGACAGCCTCCCCGCGAATCCTCCCGATGAACGGAAGAACTCGCAAGTGTTGGGCTGGAACTCGCCCTCGGAATTGGAGGCTCGCCTGAAGGAGTTGGGGTTGGTTGCTCGATAGAGAATCGTCGCGCAGCCTAATGCCACCGACACCAGTTTCTGGATTACGCGCGATTCGGATGCTGACTCGATAGATGGCCAATCTCCAGATCGCCGACGATACGGACGGATCGCTCTACCGTATGCCGCCACCGGCAAACGCTCCTGTGCAACAAAAACAACCCTCTTCGAGTGGCGCCACTCTCGCCAGGGCCCCGCTGCTGTAGGCTAGTTTGCATGAAAACCCCAGTCGCGAGTACAGAGAGATGAACCGGATTTCGCGGCGCCATCTATTGGGCGCTCTCCCGCTCGCGGCCGGGGGCAGGGGCGCTTTCTACCGCATCGGGACAGTGAAAGGACGCCAGTGCTTCATCGACCCGGCGGGGCGGCCGTTCTTTTCGATCGGCATGAACCATATCGATTCGGCTCCCTTGCGCTCCAGCGATACCTGGCACCGGGAGTTCGGCGACGATGCCCAGCGCTGGCTGAAGTCCGTGCGCGCCGATCTGCTGGCCTGGGGCTTCAACTCCGCCGGTTGGGTGCAGGAGTTCGTGTCGATCAGCGACCAGCACCATCGCCATTCCCGCAGCTTCACTCCGGAAGAGTATCGCTGGCTGAACATGCCCTACGGGCACATGCTGCCGTTCATCGAATCGCACCAGTGGGAGATCGAGACCCGGCTGCCGAAGATCGATAGCCCGGGGTTCGCCGAGTGGTGCGACTATGTCGCCCGCGACCAATGCGTCCGCTACCGGGAGGATTCGCAACTGATCGGTTACTTCTATACCGACTGCCCGGTGTGGGTACACACCAAAGCGGATAACGCGTGGCGCGGGGCGCTGTTCGACGCCAAGGAACTGGCGACGGCGACGGGCCGCGCCGAGTTGGCGCGCCTGGCAACGCACTACTATCGCACGCTGCACCAGACCATCCGGCGCTACGATCCGAACCACCTGATTCTGGGTGACCGCTACGAAGCGCGTGCGCCATTGCCCGAGGAAGTAGTGCGCGCCGCGTTGCCATTTGTCGATGTATTGAGCTTCCAATGCTTCTCGCCGCCGGCCGAGATGCGCGCTACGCTCGAGCGCTGGGCGAAGTTTTCCGGCAAGCCGGTGCTGCTGGCGGATGCGGCGCACTGGGCCAAGCCGTACCATCCGACCTGGCCTCCGCGGGAAGACCGGCAGCACGATGCTGTCCAGTATTCCGCAGCGCTGAGCGGCCTGCTCGACCTGCCGTCCTGCGTTGGCTATCACCTTTGCGGGGCCTACCTGAAGAACAACGCCCGGCGCTATGGCTTCCGCGATGCGGAGAACCGGTTGCAGCCTTACGTTACGGCTATGGCTCGTGCGAACCAAGCCGCACTGTTCCGCTTCCGCAAGGAAACTTCGTGATCCGCACGAAGGGTGGCGGAGGATTCGAGGAGGGTTGAACGAGGCCCGTTCCCCCGGGGCGTTCTGCGCAAAACCACAAACGGCTGGCTAGCCGGCAAGCCGAAACGGCCAGATCTCGCCAGAGGGAAACTGGGCCGCTCGTGGTGGGCTTCGACTCTCCACTTCCGAGTAACCAACCTGGACGCAATTCCGACTCTCGACTGTATGCCAGCCAAGGCAAAGGAGTTGACTCAGTTCGATCAGGGCCGGATTTACGCTGCGTTGGTTCGAATCGCGTCCAGTGTGGGGAGGCAATTCTTCATTCTGAAACTTCCCGCTATTCTGTTCCTTCCAGCGGGTGCGCTCTACCGATTTTCGGGTGTTTCGAGCCTTCTTCCATCTTCCCCAGCGTTGGATTCGAACCAGCAGCCACCTGGTTCCCGGGCCGTTCGTTCGCCCCACGGGCGGAGAGAAAGTCCGACGCCTCGTGGACTCAACGGGATCGTAACGAGCTGCGAAACTCCCGGTGGTTTGGATCGCTGTCAGCTTTCAGCCGAAAGCATCGCCAGGAACTGGCGCGTGCCGGTGCAGTCTCAACGCAGCCCCTATTTCGCGAGCATGCGGCGCTTCAGTTCTTCAAACCAGTTCTGCACGACAACAATCTCTCGAATATCCGCCGGTGCTGCGCCGCGGACCATCACGAAGCGCCCGTCCGGGAGAACATCGTAGACTTGGCCGCCGTTGCTGTTGGCGCCCGCGTACTGCCACTCCTCGCCTGCCGGACCCTTCGTGCGCAAGTCGAACAGTGTCACCGGCTTTCCCAGCCGGAGCGACGCGCCGTTCGGCGTTACGCTTACAGCCATCATCTTCTTTTGCGGGGCGCCTGTGTACCCGAGAAAGAAGAGTTCCTTGCCGTCACTCCGCCAGACCGGACCGTCACCGCCCCCGGTGGAAACCTCAATCCGCTCGCCCTGAGGATACTGCTGGATGTACACCTCGTTGCGTCCAGATTCACCAGACTCATACGCCAGCCATTTGCCGTCAGGCGAGAACCTGGGGCTTCTCGCCTGCCCCTTAATGAACGACTGCGTCGGCGGCTTCTCGCCCAAGGTGAGTATCGAGATACTGGTAAAGCCCCCGTCTGAACCGTGTAAGCAAGCCGCGAGCCGTCGGGTGACCAGGAGAAATTCCGAAGGAAAGAGACACCAGCCGCGCGTGGCACGAGCAGTTGTTCGCTGCCATCCGGCTTGCTGAGAAAGATCCCGCGGAGGCCCTTGTTGCGTTCGGAACTGGTCGCCAGCGAGCGCCCGTCGGGGTGCCACGCGACCCCCCAATCACGGCCCTCCT
>CAYMTH010000118.1:8333-8580 GCA_964393235.1 uncultured Solibacteraceae bacterium
AAACGTAGTAAAACCCTCTGCGCGTGAAGTAAGCGATGGATCGGCCATCGGGAGATACTCGTGGCCGATCGAGATGCCGGGCGGCAGCGCCAGCGGCTGGAACGTCCCGTCCCGGGCGACCAGACCCAGTTCGTCCGCAGTATCCACAGCAGGCAGGTAGGCGAGTGTACCATTTCCGGAAATCGACATCTGCGGAATGAAGCGACTCAGAGGGCTGTCGTGACGAATCTGTTCACCCAGGGGAAGC
>CAYMTH010000118.1:8619-10338 GCA_964393235.1 uncultured Solibacteraceae bacterium
AATGGTCAGTCTTTTGGCGTCGAAAGGCGCGAAAAAGAGGTCGCCGTCTCTTTGAAAAACAAGATGTCCGCTACTGAGTACGAAGGGCTCCTGGGCGTTTTCGAGTACCAGGGTACGCTTTCCGGAATCGGGAATGATGGCCTCGATTTGGCGATTTACGCCCTCGGAGACCTCGATAAGCACCGCGGGACTGGAGGGAACCAGTGCTGGTTGACTGGCTCCGCTAGCGAGCATGGTCACGGCGCCGCCCTCGGCCGACACTCGCCTGAGACCACGAGCCGTGGCGGAGAAGATGATCTTGTCGTCCTGGGTCCAAACGCCGAAGCAGGATTGTGCCCCCTCCGTGATGTTCTCCGCCAGAGTGATGGGGTTCCCCGAAGAAACGGAGATCTTCCGGAGGTCCTTGCGAGTGAAAAAAGCCACCCAATTCCCATCGGGCGAGAAGAATGGCTGGCTGGCTCCGTCAGTCCCCGGAAGGTCGCGTACTTCCAGGGAGTTTAAGCGCCGCAGTTGTAAATGCCCACCTTCCACGTCAGACTGATCGTCCCGCATGGCAGCATCCGCGGCGACGTAGACGAGTTGCGTCCCATCCGGCGAGATGGCCAGTGTCCGCGTAGGGGTCCTTCGAAGGAAAACGGGGCGGTCGGGAGGCGTCAGCACAGACAGTCGAGTGGGGGCGTTCGACGGGGGCGTGCTCCCGGCCCATGCCCACAACGCCGCGGCCGCCGCCACTGCAAACAGCCCGGCGGTCGCCGGCCAGAGCCATTTGAGGCGGGTTGGCGACGGGGCCGCTGCCGGCGGGCCGTCTCCGGGAACTGGCGCGGGAGCGTTGGCGATCCAGTCGAGTTCGGCCTTCAGGTCGCGCGCCGTTTGCCAGCGATTGTCCGGATCCTTTTCGAGGCATCGTTTCAGGAGGCGGTCGAGGGCGGCCGGCGCGACCTCCGCTATGGATGGCGCCGGACGTTCCATGATGGCCGCGATCACACTGGCCGGAGATGCGCCCTCAAACGCCCGCTTGCCGGTGAGAATCTCATACAGCACGATGCCGAATGAAAAGATGTCGCTGCGGCTGTCGATCTCGTGGCCGGAACCTTGGGACTGCAACTGCTCGGGCGACATGTAGTACGGCGTGCCGACGATCTCATTCTTGCCGGTGAGCGCCATGGTAAGGGTGGCGTCACCGGGATCCGGTGCCTGTTCCGTTTTTGCAGACGCCAGCTTAGCGATGCCGAAATCCAGTAGCTTGATGCCCGCTTTGGTCAGGAGGATGTTCGCGGGTTTCAGGTCGCGGTGCGTGATGCCCTTTCTGTGGGCATGGTCGAGGGCATCGCATATCTGTGCGCCGCACTGAAGTGCCTGATCGAGCGGCAACGGGCCCTTCAGTTGCGTGCCCTCAAGGTACTCCATGACAAGGTAGTCATGGCCGACATCATAGAGTTGGCAGATTTTCGGATGATTGAGCGACGAGATCGCCTTGGCTTCCCGCTCGAAGCGCTCGCTGAATTCCTCCTGGGAGAATTTCATGGCGACGATGCGGTCGAGGCGGGTGTCGCGGGCTTTCCAAACCTCGCCCATGCCTCCGCGGCCGATGGGCTCAATGAGCAGGTACGGTCCGAATTGGTCGCCGGGGGAGAGAGCCATCTGCGTGGAGGAGTTAAGTCTAGCAGAACGCAGTCCTTTGCTTGTGTCACGCGCGATCCGGAAGGGGCGCGCAGTGCG
>CAYMTH010000119.1:0-8144 GCA_964393235.1 uncultured Solibacteraceae bacterium
CGTCGCCGAGGGCCCATTCGTAGGCGGGGATCTGGCCGTTGGGGGGCATGTACCATTCGCGGAGGAAGAGGGCCATCTGGCGTTTGGCGAAATCGGCGTCGATCATGGCCATGGGGAGCATGTGGAAGGCGAGGTCCCAGGCGGCGTACCAGGGATACTCCCACTTGTCGGGCATGGAGATGATGTCCTCGTTGAAGAGGTGGCTCCATTGGGAGTTGCGGCCGTGGCGGCGGCCGGGCGGGGGCGGCGGGGTGTGGGGGTCGCCCTGGAGCCAGTCCTCGATGACGTAGTGGAAGAACTGTTTGGTCCAGAGGAGGCCGGCGAAGGCCTGGCGGCAGACTTCGGTTCCATCGGAGGAGAGGGGGACGGAGGGGACGGAGTCGTAGAAGCGGTTGGCGTCGTTGATACGGTTGTGGAAGACGGCGTCGTCGGGCTCGATGACGGGCTCGGCGGCGGGGGCGAGGCGGAGGGTGGTGGAGCGGGACGCGCGGGGGGCGAGGCGCCAGGCGTAGACGGCGCAGGCTTTGGTGCCGTCGCGGTCGGGGTTGACGGCGGCGGGGTTGCCCTCGATGAGGTACTGGGCGAAGGCGTCCTTGGTGTAGGTGCGGTTGGGGACGCCCCAGAGGCGGAGGGCGTTCGCTTCGTTCTCGGTGAAGAGGAGTTCTTCGGCGCCGGGGCAGGAGAAGCGGTATTCGCCGAGGGTGGGTTCGCGGAGTAGGACGGCCTCTTCGCCGTCGGCGGCGAGGCGCGGGGGGAGGTCGCGGACGCGGCCCCAGGTCCAGGTGTTGCGGAACCAGACGGTGGGGAGGATCCAGAGGGGAGCGGCGTCGGGCCCGCGGTTGACGGCGGTAATGCAGATGCGGGTGTCGTCGACGGAGGCCTTGGCGTATTCGACGGTGACGTCGAAGTAGCGGTCCTCGTCGAAGACGCCGGTTTCGATGAGTTCGAATTCGGGCTCGTGGCGGGAGCGGCGGCGGCTTTCCTCGAGGAGTTGATGGTAGGGGAAAGGGGCCTGCGGGTATTTGTAGAGGCCTTTGCAGTAGGAATGGGTGGGGGTGGCGTCGAGGTAGTAGTAGATCTCTTTGACGTCTTCGGAGTGGTTGCCCTGGGGGCCGGAGAGGCCGTAGAGGCGTTCCTTGAGGATGGAGTCGCGACCGTTCCAGAGGGCGATGCCGAAGCAGATGCGCTGGTGATTGTCGCACCAGCCGAGGAGGGCGTCCTCGCTCCAGCGGTAGGCGCGGAGGTGGGCGTGTTCGAACGGGAAGTAGTCCCAGGCGGTGCCGTTGGGGGAGTAATCTTCGCGGACGGTGCCCCAGGCGCGGTCCGAGATGTAAGTACCCCAGCGGCGCCAATGGTGCTCCCTGCGTTCGGATTGTCTAAGCCGCTCGCGTTCCGGATTGGTCATTTCCCATTGATAGCACGCGAGATAATGAGAGGATCAGGTTTTGCCAATGCGACTCGTTCCCGCGGGCCTCGTGCTCCTCGCCATTCCCTGTCTGGCCGCCGAAGAAAACTTCGATTTCTTTGAGAAGAATATCCGTCCGGTGCTGGCGGCGAAGTGCTATGGGTGCCATAGTTCGAAGTCGTCGGCGCCGATGGGCGGGTTGGCTGTAGACACGCGGGAGGGGCTGCGGAAGGGCGGGAAGTCGGGCGCGGCGGCGGTGGTGCCGGGCAAGCCGGAGGAGAGCCTGCTGCTGCGGGCGATCGAGCATTCGACGAAGGATTTGAAGATGCCTCCGGGGCAGGCGCTGCCGAAGGAGCAGGTGCAGGCGTTCGCGGAGTGGATCAAGGCGGGCGCGCCGGATCCGCGCGAGGGCGCGGCGCCGGTGGCCGCGAAGCCGGCCTACGACTGGGAGAAAGAGAAGAAGCACTGGGCCTATCAGCCGGTGCGCGCGACGGCGCCGTCGGAGGAGAAAGACCCGGAATGGAACCGGACGGCGGTGGACCGGTTCGTGCGCGCGAAGCTGCGGGAGAAGGGCTTGCAGCCGCTGGCGAAGGCGAACAAGCGGACGCTGCTGCGGCGGGTGACGTACTCGCTGACGGGATTGCCGCCGACGCCGGCGGAGTTGGACGCGTTCGTGGCGGACACGGCGCCGAACGCGCTCGAGAAGGTGGTGGACCGGCTGCTGAACTCGCCGGCGTATGGGGAGCATTGGGGGCGGCACTGGCTGGACCTGGTGAGGTACGCGGACACGGCGGGGGACGCGAGCGACTTCCCGGTGCCCGAGATGCACCGGTTCCGGAACTACGTGATCCGGTCGTTTCAGGCGGATAAGCCGTACGACGTGTTCTTGCGCGAGCAGATCGCGGGCGACACGATGGCGTTCGCGAACAACGAAGACCGGCGGGAGAAGCTGGTGGCGACGGGGTATCTGGCCAATGCGCGGCGGTTCGGGCAGACGATGGGCGAGTTTCACCTGACGGTCGACGATACGATCGAGAACCTCGGCAAGGCGGTGCTGGGCCTGTCGGTGGGCTGCGCGCGGTGCCACGATCACAAGTTCGATCCGATCCCGACGCGGGACTATTACGCGCTGGCCGGGATCTTTCACTCATCGAACTATTCGCACGCGGGGCTGGAACATCATCAGTATTTGGAGCACTACCGGGCGCTCGATTCGAAGGACGAGGAGCGGTTGGCGAAGCTGCAGGATCGGCTCACGGCGAACTACCGCGTCGTGAAGAGCGGGGCGAAGCTGAAGGACTCGAAGGACCCGCTGGAGCGGCTGAAGTTTTTTGAAGCGCAGGCGGAGGTGGAACTGCTGCGGCGGACGTGGCCGGATGTGCCGATGATCTACGGCGTTTCCGAGGGCAAGGCGCAGAATGCGCGGATCATGGTGAAGGGCGAGCCGAAGGCGCTGGGGCCGGAGGTTCCGCGCGGATTCCTGACGATTCTCGGCGGGCAGCAGGTGCCGGCGGAGGAGAAGGGATCGGGGCGGGCACAGCTGGCGGAGTGGATTACCGATCCGAAGAATCCGCTGACGGTGAACCGGGTGTGGCTGTGGCATTTCGGGCGCGGGCTGGTGAATTCGCCGAACGATTTCGGCGCGCGCGGGGAGACGCCGACGCATCCGGAGCTGCTCGATTACCTGGCGGCGAAGTTTGTGGAAGAGGGTTGGTCGGTTAAGAAACTGCATCGCGAGATCGTGCTGTCGCGGGCGTACCAGACGGCCTCCGGACACGTGCAGGCCACCTTCGACAAAGATCCGAAGAACGAGTTTTATTGGAAGTTCGACCGGCGGCGGCTTTCGGCCGAGGAGTTGCGGGACAGCCTGCTGGCGATCACCGGGGAACTCGACCGCGTGCCCGGCGGGGCGCACCCGTTCCCGCCGCGCGCGAGCTACACGTTTACGCAGCACCGGCCGTTCGTGGGTGAGATCGAAAAGTTCGACACGAACAAGCGGACGGGCTACCTGCTGCAGCAGCGGATCCGGCGGCATCCGTATCTGGAACTGTTCGACGGGCCGGATTCGAACGCCTCGACGCCGGCGCGCGCGGCGAATAACACGGCGCTGCAGGCGCTCTATTTCATGAACAACGAGTTCGTTTTCGCGCGGGCCTCGGCGCTGGCGGACCGGATCGGCTGGGCCGGCAGCACAACGGCGGAACGGCTCAAGTTCGCGTATCGCGAGTTGTACGGCCGGGCGCCGGACGCCGTCGAACTGCAGAAGGCCAGCACGTATCTCGCCGCCAATCCCGGCGGGCGGGAACAGTGGGCCGGACTGTTGCGCGCCATGATGGCCAGCAACGAATTTCTCTACGTCGACTGATTGAGGATGCTACCGATGAATCGCCGCCATATCATTCGCTCGCTCGTCGCCGGGTCTTCGCTGTTCCCGGCGATCCTCTCCGAGTTGAGCGGCGCCCCGACACAGCCCGTCGACGAACTCGCGCCGAAGCAGCCGCACTTTCCGGGCAAGGCGAAGCGGGTCATTTTCCTGTTCATGACGGGCGGGGTTTCGCACGTCGACACGTTCGATCCGAAGCCGGCGTTGAAGCGGCTGTTCAATGAGGGCAAGAAGCATTCGCGCCGCGGCAGTGAGGCGCCGTATCTGCCGACGGGCTGGGACTACCGGCCGCGCGGGAACAGCGGCGTCGAGGTCACCGACTTGTTCCCACACATGGCGGGCATCGTCGACGACCTGTGCGTGGTGCGTTCGCTGCACGGCGACCACAACGACCACTTCCAGGCGGTGCTGGGCATGCACAGCGGTTCGGTGACGGTGAAGCCGCCGAGCACCGGATCCCGGGTGAGCTACGGGCTCGGGACAGAGAACCGGAATCTTCCGAGCTTCGTCGTGCTGGCGCCGCACCTGCCCTACGCGGGCAGCCAGGTGTGGTCGTCCGATTTCCTGCCGGGCGCGCACAGCGGCACGCGGATCACGGGCGGGCCGGAGCCGGTGGCGGACTTGAAGCGCCGGCTGGCGCAAGAGCAGCAGGAGCGCGAGTTGGGGCTGCTCGGATTCCTGAACCGGCATCACCAGGCGGCGCGGCCGGGAGACCCGGCGCTGGCGGCGCGGATCAAGAGTTTCGAGACCGCGTTCGGCATGCAGAGCGAGATGCCGGGCGTGTTCGATTTCACGAAGGAATCGGACGAGACGATGAAGCTCTACGGCCTCGAGCGCGGGCAGACGACCGGGTTCGCGTGGCAGTGCCTGGTGGCGCGGCGGATGGCCGAACGGGGCGTGCGGTTCATCGAGTTGATCGACACGGGCTCGTCGAACAACTGGGACGTGCACGGCGACATTCAGCCGATGGAGAAGCTGGCGAAGAACGTCGACCGGGCGATCGCGGCGCTGATCAAGGACCTGAAGGGGCGCGGCATGCTGGACGACACGCTGGTGGTGTGGACCACCGAATTCGGCCGCACGCCGACGGGCACGAAGGGGCGCGAGCATTATAACAAGGCGTTCACCTCCTGGCTGGCCGGCGGCGGCATCCGCCCGGGCATGGTCCACGGCGCGACCGACGAGACCGGCTTCGAGATCGCCGACGAGCCCGTGCATGTGCACGATTTTCACGCGACCATTCTGCAGTGCCTGGGCTTCGATCACCTGAAGCTGACCTACCGGCACGGCGGCCGCGATTTCCGGTTGACGGACCTGGCGGGCGAGGTGGTCAAAGACCTGTTGCTGTGACCACCCCGCGGCGCGGAGCTACTTGATCCGGCGGACGACCTGCACCCAGCTGGGGCCGGACAACTTGCCGTCCATCTTCGCGCGGCCCGCGGCGATGTGGGCGGACTTGGAGTGCTTATCGAGCGCGGCTTCGCTCGTCCATTCCTCGATGAAGGTGAACTTCAGCGGGTCGGTGATGTCCTGAAACAGATCGTAGCGGAGGCAGCCCTCCTCGGCCCGCGTCGGCTCCACGAAGCTCTCGAGCGCTTCGCGCACCACCGCCTCATGGCCCGGCGCCGCGTGAATGTGCGCCACTACGTCAATCTTTTCGCTCATGCGTATTGCTCCTCTGGGTACTTCCCTTGATCTTACCCGGTCGGGGCGGCGAGCTACTCGTCCGCCGGGCGGCCGCGCCGCTTTTTGGCCTCGGAGCGCTGAGACTTCTCAGCGAGGCGGCGCTGCTTCGACGCATAGGTGGCCTTGGTGGGGCGGCGGCGCTTGGGCACGAATTCGGCGCGGGCGATCAACTCTTCCAGGCGCGCGCGGGCCTCGGCGCGATTGGCTTCCTGCGTACGGTGCTCGCGCGCGGTGACGATCAACTCGCCATCCTGCGTGATGCGGTTCGCGGCGAGCCTGCGGAGGCGCTGTCGAACCGGTTCCGGCAGCGCCGAGCACTGGTCGATAGCGAAGCGCAGCTCGACGGCGGTGGAGACTTTGTTGACATTCTGACCGCCGGGGCCGGACGCGCGGATGAAGGTGAACGTGATGTCGGAATCGGGGATTGAAATGGCCAATGCTGCCTACAGAATAGTCGAATCTTCGTCCACCGGCGCGCGGCCCGGATACGGCACGCGGTCGCCGGTCTTGAGGATCCACCGGCGCATCAGCGCCAGCAACTCTTCCTGCCGGCGGACCGTCGCGCGGTCGCCCACCTGGTTGTCCATCTCGAACGGGTCCTGCGCGAGGTTGTAGAGGTGGGTCGGCTTCAACTCCGCGTCCACCACGAGCTTGTCCCAGCCGCGCACGATCATCCGCCACTCGCCTTTCGTGCCGAGCCGCCCCTGCACATAGGTCGACTCCGGCCGCGAGCCGCGCCCGCCGGCCAGGATGAGTTCGGAGCGATCCTCGCCCTGCGCGTCCTCGATCGGGGGCAGGCCGCAGAGCCCGCGCAGCGTCGGGGCCATGTCGACGTTGTTGAACAGCCAGTCCTGGCGCGACCCGGCGGGCAGGCGCGCCGGCCAGCGGATCAGCAGCGGCACGCCGGCGGACTCTTCATACCAGACGCCCTTGTACTCGAGCCCGTGGCTGCCCAGCATGTCGCCGTGGTCGGCGGTGAAGATGACGATCGTGTCGTTGGCGAGGCGGAGCGTATCGAGCTCGGCGAGCAGGCGGCCGACGTTTTCGTCGAGCGCGGTGCAGAGACCGTAGTAGCCGGCCATGCCGGCGCGGGCCTTCGCCTCGTAAGCCTTGGGCACGTTGTCGCGAAGGGAGAAGTTGGCCGGCTTGTAGGTGGCCGCGTGACGGTCCGGCGGGCGGCGCGGCGTGTGCGGCGGGCCGAAGGAGAGGAAGAGGAAGAAGGGATCGGCCTGGTGGCGGCGTAGGAAGTCGATGGCGAGGGCGGTCTGCCCGTCGGGCTCGAAGCCGTCGATGGCGACAGGCTTGTCCTCGTCCCGGAAATAGACGGCGTTGAAATAGGCGTGGCCACGGTTGAACGCCGCCCATTCCTGGTAGCCGCGACGCCGCGCGCCGGGCGGGACGAAGCCGGGCTTCCCTTCCCCGTCGAGGTGCCATTTGCCGATGTATCCGGTCTTGTAGCCGGCCGCGGCGAAGGCTTCGGCCAGGCACGGCGTGCCCGGCGGCAGCTGCCGGTTGTTCCACGGCATGCCGCAGGCGTGCGCGTAGCGGCCGGTCTGCAGCGTGGCGCGGGAGGGCGTGCAGACCGGGTTCGACACGTAGGCGCGCGGGAAATCGACGCCCTCGCGGGCGAGGCGGGCGAGGTTCGGCGCGATCAGCCCGCGGTCGCCGGCCGAGGGCAGCGTCTGCCGCCGCCACTGATCGCAGAGCACGAACAGGACGTTGGGCCGCCGGCGGGCCTGGAGCGCGGCGGCGAAAGCGAATTGGCGCCGGGTCAGCAACTTCTCATGTTACTTTGGGTTTGAGTATTTTTCCCACGCGTGTCCACCGATCCGAAACAGCCCGCCCCCGCGCCTCCGCCTTCCGGCCGTCCGTCGCTCGCGCAGTTGATGGCCGCCAAGGCGACGCAGTCGGTTGAAAAGGCCCCGCGTCCCGCGGGGCAGGCCCGGCGCTCCGCCGCCGGCGCGGCCGCCCCCGAACAGCCGCACGACGGACAGCTACTTCGAACTCAAGTCGGAGATCCACAAGAAGCTGATCGGCGTGCTGGATCTCGACCGCGTCTCGTCGATTCCGAAGGAACGCGTGCGGTCGGAGATCGGCCGCGTGGTCGAACGGCTGCTCGACGACGAGCGCGTGCCGATGACGACGGCGGAGCAGAACAAGATCGTCGAAGAGGTGCTCGACGAGGTACTCGGGCTGGGCCCGCTGGAGCCGCTGCTCAAGGAGCCGAGCATCTCCGATATTCTCGTCAACGCCTACGACAAGGTGTTTATCGAACGGCAGGGCCGGCTGCAGCGCACGCCCATCCGTTTCCGCGACAACGCGCACCTGCTGCACATTATCGAAAAGATCGTCGCGCAGGTCGGCCGTCGCGTCGACGAAGCGCAGCCGATCGTCGACGCGCGGTTGAAGGATGGTTCGCGCGTCAACGCCATCATCCCGCCGCTGGCGCTCGACGGGCCGTCGCTGTCCATCCGCCGCTTCGGCCGCCACGTCATCACCAGCGACGAGATGATCGCCAACCAGACGATCATGCCCACCATGCTGCAGTTCCTCGCTGCGTGCGTGCAGGCCAAGACGACGATCCTCATCTCCGGCGGCACCGGCTCCGGTAAGACCACTACGCTCAACGCGGTCTCCCGCTTCATCCCTTCCGACGAGCGCATCATCACG
>CAYMTH010000119.1:8154-10253 GCA_964393235.1 uncultured Solibacteraceae bacterium
ACTGCAGCAGCGCCACGTCATCAAGTTCGAAACGCGCCCGCCGAACCTCAACAAGGAGGGCGGCATCAACCAGCGCCAACTGGTGCGCACGGCGCTCCGCATGCGGCCGGACCGCATCGTCGTCGGCGAGTGCCGCGGCGCCGAGGCGCTCGACATGCTGCAGGCCATGAACACCGGCGTGGAGGGATCGATGACCACAATCCACGCCAACTCGCCGCGCGACGCCTTTTCGCGTCTCGAGGCGATGATCCTCCGACGCGCGTCATCCTGCAGCAACTCGCCAGCGCCATCAAGATGGTGGTGCAGGTGTCGCGCCTGCAGGACGGCTCGCGCAAGATCATCAACATCGCCGAGGTGGTCGGCATCGTGGACGATCACATCGAGGTGCGCGATATCTTCCGCTTCCGGCGCATCGGCGTCACGGCCGAGGGCAAAGTGCAGGGGCGGTTCGAATGGAGCGGCGAGACGCCGGCGATCCTTGAGCGCCTGCGCATCAACGGCATCACGCTGCCGTCGAACGTCTTCGACGAGACGGCCGACGTCAATCTGTAGCGGAGTAGCTGACCTTGGGCTTGCCGAGCACGCGGAGCAGTTCGCGGTGTTCCGGCGAATCCACCGTCGACCCGGAGAACCCCGGCAGGCTAAGGACCGTGCCGGCGGGAAAGAGGTCGATCCACTCGGGAATGCGCATGGTGCCTGGCTCCGGCGGCGTTAACTTCGCAGTTCCGCCGAACAGGATCAGCTCGGCGCCAACCTCTTCCGTGAACCCGACGCAATCGGAGTCGGCTTGGCGGGCATGGAGAACCAGTTCCCGCCCGACCTGCCCTTTCCAGACGGCGCTGACCTCCAGCGTGGCCCGGAATCGCCTGGGAACAGGCCGCAATTGCCGGCTGCCTCGAAATAACGGCGCCTCTCGCGCGGGGTCGAGATACTCGACCTTGCGAATCGTCGCCCGCACCGCGAAACCGGCGCGGCGATACGCCTCGCGGGGCGTCGGGAAACTCATCGAGCACGCCCAGGAGGCCGCCGCCGTCAATGCCAGCAGCAGCCTCATCCGCCCCGCCGCATCGCCGCGTAAACCGCCTCGGCGAAGGCGGTCAAATCGAGCGCTCCGTCTCCACCCGCCGCGACGGAGTACCCCGCGCCGCGCAGCCACGCGGCCAGTTCGCGCCCAGTCAACGGCGCCGCGGCGTCGCCGGGCGGCGGCGTGAATTGCTTCCCCGCGAAGCCGAGAGTGCGGCCGAGCCGTTCGGCCCCACCGGCCCGCGTCACCGGCGCCCGGCGATCGGCGCGATAGCCTTTCTCCAGCCCGCGCGCGCCGAGGAACTGGAAAGCCGCAAACGAGCGGTCGGTGAAGGGCAACTCCTCGTCGAACGTGATCACGCCGCGGCGCTCCACCAGCAGCGTTTGGATCTCCTCGACGGGCGCCTTGCGCACCGGTACGCCGCGCGCGATCGATACGTGCGCGGCGATGCCGCACGCCTCCCCGAGCGCCATGAACACCGGCTCCATGCGCAGCGCGTTGTAGGCCACGTGGCTGCACGAGCACGCCACCGGCACCAGCAGTCCATCCACCTTGCGTGGCACCAGCACGCCGTAGGGCACCTGGAACGGCTCGTGAAGCACGAAGAAGTATCCCTCGCGCACGCCCGGGTGCTTCGGATCGTACTTGTGGTGCCCGTGCGGGTCAAACGCCCATTCGATCACGGCGATCGAATCGGGCCGCACGCACGTCCGCCGCATCGCCGGATCGATGTCGGCGTCGCGCTCGGTCAAAACATACTCGCCCAGAATCCGCCGCCCCTGCCGTACGTAGACCTGCCGCGGCACGTGCCCGTTCGACGGCCATTCCTCGCGGTGCCAGCCCCACTGCCGCGCATCGGCGCGCACGGCCTCGGGCACCTCCGGATCGTTCTGCAGGAACCAGATGAGGCCGACATTGTGCGTGCGCACGCGTTCATACAACTGCCGCCGCCGCGCCGGCGTTGCGGTGGGCCACTCCCAGATGTCCTCGGTCAGATCGAGCGACTCGCTCGGTACGCCGGTGTCGGGATGCGGGTGATCGCTGTTGAGTTCAAACCGCCCGTTCGGCATCGCGC
>CAYMTH010000120.1:0-10181 GCA_964393235.1 uncultured Solibacteraceae bacterium
ACAAGAACTACAACGCCAGCGCGAGCTCGCTCACGCCGAACAACAACGCTTAGAAACTGAGCGCCTACAAGCCAAGCGCCTCGAGGCTGAGCGCTTAGAAGCAGAACAGCTCGCGCAAGCAAAAGCAACAGCAGAAGCTGCTCGCCTCAAGGCTGCTCTCCTCGCTCAACAACAACAAGAAACCCGCCGATTGGACCCCGGAAGACCTCGCCGCCTTCGACCCCGCCATGCGCCCGGAGATGGCCGCGCTCATGGATCCCAAGGAAGGCATGAAGAGCCGCCAGGTTCCCGGCGGCACCGCTCCGGAAAAGGTGCGCGAGGCTCTCAAAACGGCCCGCGAACGCCTCGCCCAGTTGAAATAACGTCATGAACAAGGCCTACCGCCAGGGACAGATTCTCAAGGTGATCGAGCGCCAGCCCGTCCATACGCAGGAGGAGCTGGCGCGCGAGCTCGCCAAGGTAGGCCTCCAAGCCACCCAGGTCACGCTCTCGCGCGACATCCGCGGCCTCGCCAAGACCGCCGCCGGCTACCAGCGTTTCGCCGCCGAGGCCCCCTCGTTCGGCCCCGACCTCGCGACCATCGTCGGCGAATTCCTCACCGACGCCCGTGTCGCCCAGAATCTCCTGGTGCTCCGCACCAGCCCCGGCAACGCCTCGTCGCTGGCATCCTCTCTCGACCGCGAAAAGTGGGAAGAGGTCATCGGCACCCTCGCCGGGGACGACACGGTCCTCGTCATCACCGGCGACACCGCCCAGGCCACCGCCGTCCGCGACCGCCTCCTCAGCCTCGCCTGAACTCTAAAACGCCCCCACCATCTTCCGCGTCCCCGCCTCGATCACCAGCCACGCCTTCTCCGGCGTCGACAGCCGGATCCGCTCATCCAGCACCCGGTACTGCTTCTCCTCGATCCGCCGCAGCAGCCGGTAATAAATCTGAATCAACGCCCACAGCGACGCCCGGCTCTCCCGGTGCACCATCCGGATCAGCGGCATCGCCTCGTCGTAAAAGGTCCGCGCCCGCCCCGCCTCGAACTTCATCAACTCAAAAAACCCCGGCGAATACGAAATCGCCCCCGGATCCACCCCAAACCGCCGCAGATCCTCCTCCGGCAGATACACCCGCCCCAGCCCGATGTCCTCCTGCACGTCCCGCAGGATATTGGTCAACTGAAAAGCGATCCCGCACTTCTCCGCCAGCTCCAGCGCCCGCGGATCGTCAAACCCGAAAATGTGGATGATCGTCAGCCCCACCACGCTCGCCACCCGGTAACAATACCGGTACAAATCCTCGAATGTCCGCACCACCTGCGGTGTCAGATCGCTCGACACCCCGTCGATCATGTCGTGAAAATACTGATGCGGAATCCGGTATCGCTTCACGGTGTCGTGAAACGCCGGCCACACCGGATGATCCCCGAACTCCCCCGCCAGCGCCCGGTCCAGCTCCTCCCGCCACGTCCCCATCGTCTCCAGCGTCGTCGTCCCCGTCTCGTCGCTCAAATCGTCGCAGTACCGCATGAACGCGTAAATCGCGCACATCGCGTCCCTCTGCTCCGGCTTCAGCAGCACGAACGAGTAGTAGAAGTTCTTCGCCCGCCGGCGCGAAACATCCCGGCAGTAGGCGTACGATTCGGTTACGGAGAGATTCAAGCGGCGCGCCTCAGGGCGAACGACACCAAAGCCCGTAAGAGCAGCCCCACCCGTTCCCCCTTGCTGATGTAGGGCCGGGCGGTCAACGTGTCGTATCCCCGTTGCTCAATTTTATCGAGAATGTACATCCCGCCGCGCGAAAACAGCGTCACGTCCAGCGCCAGCCGCCGGTCCAGCATCCCAGGTAGCGCCAGGCCCTTCTCAAACAGCCCCCGCGCCACCCCGCACGCCTCCCGCATCGCCGCCGCATACCCCGGCGTGAACCGCCGCGCAAACAGGTCCTCCACCGTCACCCCGTGCCGCGCCAGCAGGTCCAGCGGCAGATAAACCCGGTCTTTCTCCAGGTCCACCGACACGTCCTGCCAGAAGTTCGCCAACTGCAGCGCCGTGCACGTCGCGTCGCTCAACGCATACCGCTCCTCGTCGCGATACCCGCCCAAACCCAGCACCAGCCGCCCCACCGGGTTCGCCGAGTTCACGCAATAAGCCATCACCTCGTCCCAGTTCGCATACCGCGTGACAACCTGGTCCTGCTCAAACGCCGTGATCAGATTCGCGAACGGCTCCACCGGCAGCTGATGCTTCTCCACCGTCGGCCGCAGCGCCGTAAACACCGGATGCCGCGTCTCCCCGCCCGCGTACATAGCCTCCAGTTCCCCGCGCCACCACGCCAGCAGCCGCAGGCTCTCCGCCGTGTCCCCGATCTCGTCGCCCAGGTCGTCCGCCCACCGGCAGAACGCGTAGACGTTATAGAAATCCTGGTGCAGATGCTTCGGCAGCAGAAAACTGACGACGTGGAAGTTCTCGTAATGCCCCGTCGCCATCCACTTCGTGTACCCGAGCGACTCCCCCAACGCCCACGCCCGGCCCATGGCCGCTGCGTCGCGTACAAAGTCCTTCGGCGCCAGCATCGCGCCTAGGGAATGATCGCCGTCTTCAACCGGCCGCTCGAGTTCATCAGCAGCCGCAGCACGTCCTTCAGGTTCGACAGCGGCGCCTGGTCCGTCACGAAGTCCTGCGCGCAGATCTGGCCCGCCGCCACCGCCTCCAGCGCTTTCTTCACCAGCCGCGGCGTATGGTGGAAACTCGCCTTGCACGTCAGTTCCGAATAGTGCAGCAGGTTCGTGTCCAGCTCCACCCGCGTCTCGTTCGGGCAGCCGCCAAAGAAGTTCACCGTCCCGCCCTTGCGCAGCAGTTGCACCGACAGGTTCCACACTTCCGGCTTCCCGACCGCTTCGATCACCACATCGGCCCCGCGCCCGTCCGTCAACCCGCGCACCACGCCCACCGGATCTTCCGTCTCCGGCAGCGCGATCGTGTGCGCCGCGCCCATCCGCCGCGCGTCCTGCAACTGCACTTCGCGCCGCGCGATCGCGATCACCCGCGCCCCCATCACCTTCGCCATCCGGACAAACATCAGCCCGATCGGCCCCAGCCCGATGACGACGACCGTGTCGCCCGGCCGCACGTTCGATTCTTCCAGCCCGCGCAGCACACACGCCAGCGGCTCAGCCAGCGCCGCGTCCTGATAGTCCACGTGCGCCGGAATTTTGTAGAGGTTTTTCTTAACGATCCGCCCCGGAATCCGGATGAACTCCGCGTACGCCCCGTTGTTGAACAGCAGGTCCTCGCACAGGTTCTCCAGGTCCTTCTGGCAGAAGTAGCAATCCCCGCACGGCGCCGAATTCCCGGCCACCACGCGATCGCCCTTCTTGAACTTCGTCACCTGCTCGCCGACGGAAACAATGTCTCCAGCCAGCTCATGCCCGAAAACGGCCGGCGGCACAATCATCCGCGCATGGTAACCCCGCCGGAAAACCTTCACGTCGGTGCCGCACGTCAAAGCCGCCTTGACGCGCACGAGCACATCGTGTGGCCCGATCTTCGGGATGGCCACCGATTCGACTTTCACGTCTTCCTTGCCGTACAGGACGGCGGCCTGCATGTGTTCTGTCACTGGTGTTATCCCTGTGGCCTAACGACAATTTTCAGCGATTTTTCGGTTGGATGCAACGCCATGTCAAACCCGCGTGCGATATCGGCCAGTCCGAACGTGTGGCTCACCAGTTCGCCCACCGGAATCGCGCCGCTGAACACCAGATCGGCGGAAACCTTCTGCAGGTCCACGTCCGCGCTGTAGGAACCGAAAACCATCCGTTCCCCCATGCAGATGTCTTTCCCCGACAATTCGATGCGTTCTTTGTCCGAAGTCTGCGCAAACAACAGAATCTTCGCCCCCGGCCGCGTCGCCCGGATCGCCTGCTCCACGATCCCCGGCGCCGACGCCGCCACGATCACCAGGTCCGCCCCGCGCCCTTCCGTCAACGCCCCGCACGCCGCCGTCACGTCGTCCGTCCGCGGATCCAGGCAACGTTCCGCCCCGAAATGCTCGCTCAACCGCCGCCGCTCCGGCATCGTGTCGGTGGCCAGCGTCCGGATGCCCTTGTGCTTCATCAGCATCGTGAAAATCAACCCGATCGGCCCCTGCCCCATCACAACGGCCAGATCCCCCGGCTTCGGATCCGCCATCCACACGCCCTTCACGCACGTGTTCACCGGCTCCACGAAACACGCCGTGTCGAAGCTCACCCCCTCCGGGATCTTCTCCACGCCCCGCTCCACAATCCAGTCCATGATCCGGATGTACTGCGCAAACCCGCCCCCGGCCGGCTCGAACCCCGCCGTAATTCCGACTTTCTTGTACACCGCGCACTGCGCGTACAGCTTCCGTTCGCAATAAAAACAGGTGCCGCACGGGATGTGGTGAAAGGCTACCACCCGGTCCCCCACCGCGAACTTCGTCACACCCGCGCCCACCGCCGCCACCACGCCCGCCGTCTCATGCCCGTAAATCCGCGGCGGCGGCAGCAGGTCGTATTCCACTTTTTTCAGATCCGTGTGGCAGATCCCGCACGATTCGACCTTCACCAACAGCTCGCCCGGCCCGATCGCCGGCACCGGCACCTCCTCCACCAGCACCTGGCCCTCGCCGCGGTACACCGCCGCACGCATCGTCGTCACATCAAAAACGGGATTGGACAAGAAACGCTCCTAAAGATTCCGCGGCCGCAATGCCGCGCTTCACCATATGGTACAGATCCGGCATGTACCGCACCGGATGCAACAAAGCCGCCATCGCGATCCGCCCCCGCGAAAACCGGCCAGAATCGTCCCGATACGCGTTGAAATCGATCGCGAACCGGTCGTCCGCCGTATCGCTCACAGCCTTCACCGCCACGAACGGCAACCGCCGCTCCGCCGCGCACCGCGCCACCGCGGCCGCCTCCATCTCCACCGCCCCGTAGCCCCGCCCGTACCACTCCGCCTTCTCCGCCGGCGTCCCCAGAAACCGGTCCACCGACAGCAGCCGCACCGCCCGCGCCCCGGCCACCGGTCGCGCCGACCACGTCGTCTCCCCGTCGGACACCTCCGTCGCCGTGCAAACGTCCCCAATCTTCATCCCCGGCTCCAGCGCCCCGCACAGCCCGACGCTCATCAACCCGTCGAACTCCCCCGCGTAGCTCTCCGCCTTCCGCACCGCCTCTTCCGCCAGCCCCGGCCCCGGCCCGTTGGCGACCACATACAACTCCACGCCGTTCCACGTCGTCCGCTCCGCATACGGCATCCGCCAGTTCGGCACCCGCACCACCCCGCACGCGTTCACCCACGCCCGCGCCACGAACGCGTCCGCGCACACCGCCAGCACCTTCACCGGCCCCTCCGGAACCACTCCGCCGCCGCCCGCCGCGCCGCCGCCGCCGGCGCCGGCCGGTACCCCAGCTCCCGCTCCGCCTTTGCGTGCGTCACCCACATCTTCTTCCGCGCCATCCGCACGCCTTCCATCGGCGCCCGCGGCGGCTTCCCCGTCACCCGCGCCACCGCGCCGCCCACCGCCGCCGCCAGCCACGCCACGCCGTACGGGATCTCGAACTTCGGCGCCGGCACCCCGCTGATCTTCGAAAGCTCTTCGAAAATCTGCCGCAGCGTCAAGTTCTCACTCCCCAGAATGTACCGCTCGCCCACCCGCCCCTTCTCCGCCGCCAGCAGGTGCCCCCGCGCCACGTCCCGCACGTCGACGATGTTCAGCCCCGTGTCCAGATACGCCGGCATCCGCCCTTCCAGAAAATCCAGAATCGTCTGCCCCGTCGGCGTCGGCTTGAAGTCGTGGTCCCCCACCGGCGCCGTCGGATTGACCACTACCAGCGGCAACCCCTTCGCCGCGAACTCCAGCGCCACCTTCTCGGCCAAAAACTTCGAGCGCTTGTAATGCCCCGTCATCTCCCCCAACGACACCGGCGTCGTCTCGTCCCCCAGCCCGCCTTCCACAAACCCGATGCACCCTACCGTCGACGTGTACACCACCCGGTCCACGCCCGCCTCCCCAGCCGCCTCCAGCAGGTGCCGCGTCCCTTCCACGTTGGAGCGGTACAGCTCCGCCGGATCCGGCGCCCACAGCCGGTAGTCCGCCGCCACATGGTAAACCGCGCCGCACCCGTCCACCGCCCGCTCCAGCGACGCCCGGTCCGTCAAATCCCCCGTCACCACTTCGACCTTCAACTCCGGCACCGGGTTCCGCCCCCGCGTCATCGCCCGCACCGCCACGCCGCTCTCGGCCAGCAGCCGCGCCACGTGCCAGCCGACGAACCCCGACGCCCCCGTTACCAGTACAGGCCGCACCGGTCTACGCTTCCTGCAGCCGCGCCTTGCGATACACCGCCAGCGCCAGCAGCGGGAACGAATTCCGGTACATGTGGTAGTTCAGGTAGAACACCCGCGGGAACCCCGTCCCCGTTGCCTCCGGCTCGTCCCACGTCCCGTCTGCCTTCTGCGTCCGCGCCAGATACTCCGCCGCCCGGTCGATGCTGTCGCTCCGGTCATCTCCGCTCGCCAGCAGCCCCAGCAGCGCCCACGCCGTCTGCGACGCCGTCGACGGCGCGTTCACATACGCGCCCTTCGCGTAGCTCTCCGGACTCTCGCCCCATCCGCCGTCCGCGTTCTGAATCGACCGCAGCCACTCCCCGCCCCGCAGCACGGGCACCTCCCGGTCGCTCTCCCCCGCCGCCCGCAGCCCGCGCAGCGCCAGGAAGGTCCCGTAGATGTAATCCACGCCCCACCGCCCGTACCAGCTTCCGTCCATCTCCTGCGTCCGGATCAGGTACTCGACACCCTTCCGCATCGCCGGATGGCTGCCGTCCAGCCCGTGCATCGCCAGCGCCTCCAGCACCCGCCCCGTGATGTCCGGGCACGTCGGGTCCAGCATCGCGTTGTGGTCGGCGAACGGCACGTGAGTCAAGGCCGGCCAGTTGTTGTCCACGTCGAACGCCGCCCAGCCGCCGTCCTTCGCCTGCATCGCCAGCAGCCAGTCGATCGACCGCTTCTTCGTCCCCGCCCACTTCGCCGCGTCGCTCCCCTGGTGATGCCCCAGCGCGATCAGCACCATCCCCGTATCGTCGATATCCGGGTAAAACTCGTTGGCGAATTCGAAATACCACCCCGAAGGCTCCACGTCCGGCCGGTGAATCGACCAGTCGCCCTTCTTCCGCACTTCCTTGCTGATCAGCCAGTCCGCCCCGCGCGTCAACGCCCCCTGCGGGGCCGTCCCCGCTTCCGCCAGCGCCTGCATCGCGATCGCCGTGTCCCAGACCACCGAGAAGCACGGCTGGAAGTAGAACCGCTCCCCGTCGTCCACCATCAGGTTGGCGAACTGCTGCTCGGCCTCGTCCCGGTCCGGATCCCCCTGCCCGTGGCCCAGCAGGTCCAGCGCCATGATCGTGTACATCATCGGCGGATAGATCGCCGCCAGCCCGTCGGTGTACCGCGTGCGCTCCAGCACCCAGTCCCGGCACCGCTCCACCGCCCGCGCCCGGATCCCCTTGCTCCCGTACTTCTCCCAGAGCTTGAAAAACCGGTCCATCCCCAGGAAAAACGAGTTCAACAGCCCGCCCGACATCTTGAACTCTTTCGACACGCCCGGCACGAACAGTTCCTCGATCGTGAACCCTTCCGGCACCGGCCGCCCCGGGTTCAACGCCTGCACGATCGCCAGCGGCACGACGATCGCCCGCGCCCACGCGCTCATGTGGTACAGCACCCGGCCCATCAGGATCATCTCCGGCGGCACCGTCGGCACAAACTGCCGCGGATACAGCCCGAACAGACTCAGGTTGATCTTGACGTAACTGTTGCAAGCCTGCAGCCCGCCGTGCGCCAGAATCGACTCCCGCAGCCGCGTCATCGCTTCCCCGCCCGCGTCCACGCCCGCCAGCTTCAACGCGAAATACGCCTTCACCGAAGCGCTGACGTCCGCCGGCCCGCCCGGGTAGATCGAAAATCCCCCGTCGGCCTCCTGCCGCGCCAGAATCGACCGCACCGCGCGGTCCACCTGCACCCGCGTCGGCGGATCCCACGTCTTCCCCTCAGGCTGGTACAGCCACAGCTGCAGCAGGATGTAGTCGGATTCCAGCGTCGTGTCCGCCGTCAAATCCCCCCACCAGTACCCTTTTTCGCTCTGCTGCCCCAGCAGCCACTCCGATGCCCTCGCGATCGCCTGGCTAACTCCGCCGGCCGCGGGCTCGGTAGTTTGCAGACTTGGCGTCATCGATTACAGGGCCGCGCGGATCTGCGTCAGCCGGGAAGCATTCAACTCAGCCGGCAGCGAGAAGCGGACATCCTCTTCCTTCACTTCCAACGTTTCCAGGTCCGCGTATCCCTGGCTCTGCAGATACGCAATCAACCGCTCCACCAGGTGCTCCGGCGCCGACGCCCCCGCCGTGATCGACACGGTGTTCACGCCCGCCAGCCATTCGGCCTTCACATCGGCCTCATCGTCCACCAGGTACGCCGGGCGCCCTTCCTTCCGGCAAACTTCCACCAGCCGCTGCGAGTTCGACGAATTCCTCGAACCAACCACCAGCAACAGATCCGTCAACGGCGCCACCGCCTTCACGGCCACCTGCCGGTTCTCGGTCGCGTAGCAGATGTCCTGCGAGTGCGGCCCTTCCACCTGCGGGAACCGTTGCTTCAGCCGCGCAATGATGCCGCTCGTCTCGTCCAGGCTCAGCGTCGTCTGCGTCAGGTAGGAGATCTTCGCATCGGCCGGAATCTCCAGCTTGTCGACATCCTCCTCGGTCTGCACCAGGATCATCGCCTCCGGCGCCTCGCCCAGCGTCCCGATCACCTCATCGTGGTTCTCGTGGCCGATCAGGATAATCTTGTACCCCTTCCGCGCGAACTTCACCGCTTCCAGGTGGACCTTCGTCACCAGCGGGCACGTCGCGTCGATGACGTTGAGGTTGAACTCCTTGGCCTGTTGCCGCACGGCCGGCGAAACCCCGTGCGCGCTGAAGATCACCCGCGCGCCAGACGGAACCTCTTCCAGTTCCTCGACGAAGATCGCCCCCAGCTCCCGCAGCTCATCCACGACGTGCTTGTTGTGCACGATCTCCTTGCGGACGTAAAGCGGAGCCCCGTAAGTCTCCAGCGCAATCTTCACCACATCGATCGCGCGCACAACGCCCGCGCAAAAGCCGCGTGGGGTGAGAAGGACAATCTTCTTCCCGGATGCCATATTCCCCCATTATAACAACCCGCTTTGGTCCGCTTTCCAAAAATGGTGCCTGCCGCGAGTGTCCCTATTTATTGCACCCGTCTTACCGCCCGCTCCACCAACCCCAGCAACTCCCCTTCCCCCTCAATCTCCATCCCGATCCGCAACCACCGGATCTCCAACGGCCGCACCATCTCCGCCGCCCGCGCCGGCAGATTCATCCAGTCCTTCTCCGTCGTCAGCAACACCCCCGCCCCCGCCTCCATCGCGTGGTGTCGCAGCCGCGCCAACTCCGCCGGCCGGTACTGATGATGGTCCCCGAACGACCACCGGAAACACGTCTCAATCCCCATCCCCCGCAGCGTCGCCCAAAACGACGCCGGATTCCCCAGCCCGCAAAACGCCGCCACCTTCCCGCCCGGCAACGGCCCCGGCTCCCAACCCTTCGCCACCACCCGCGACCGGAACACCGGCATCCCCGGCGCAACCCGCTCAATATACTCCCGCAGCCGCCGGTACTCCCGCCCCCGCTGCGTCCGCGTCAACAGCACCGCATTCGCCCGCGCCAACCCCTCCGCCCCCTCCCGCAAACGCCCCAGCGGAAACACCGCCCCCCCGCTAAACGGATCCTGCGCGTCCAGCAACAACAAATCGAAATCCCGCCCCAGCCGCCGGTGCTGATACCCGTCGTCCAATAACACCAGGTCCACCTCCGGCCACCGCTCCAGCAGCCGCCGCCCCACCCCCACCCGGTCCCCGCCAATCCCCAGATGCGCCATCCCCGCCCGCACAAAAATCTGCGCCTCGTCCCCCGTCTCCGTCACCGGCGCCTTCTCCCCCGCTTCGATCAACGCATACGGCGCCGGCGACACCCGCCGGTACCCCCGCGTCAATATCGCCGTCCGCCGCCCCGCCCCCCCCGAACCCCCCCCCGCGCCGACCCACCCCGCCCGCGGTCCGGTCGGGCTACCCCCCCCTCCGCCCC
>CAYMTH010000121.1:0-8900 GCA_964393235.1 uncultured Solibacteraceae bacterium
AGGCGGCCGGCGAGTTTGTGGGCCTGGTGGAACGGGGTGCCGGAGCGGGCGAGGGCCTCGGCGATGTCGGTGGCGACGGCCCAGCTGACTTCGGCGGCTTCGGCGGGGGCCTCGGGCTTCAGGACCGCGGTGCGGGTGACTTCGGCGATCATGGCGAGCGAGCCGTTCAACTGGTCGGCGGCGATGAAGAGGGGTTCCTTGTCCTCCTGCATGTCGCGGTTGTAGGTCATGGGCGTGCCCTTGACGGTGACGAACAGGGACGTCAGGCTGCCGAAGACACGGCCAGACTTGCCGCGGATGAGTTCGAGGGAGTCCGGATTCTTCTTTTGCGGCATGAGGGAGGAGCCGCTGGTGACGCCGTCGCCGAGTTCGAGCCAGCCGAATTCATCGGAGGAGTAGAGGATCCAGTCTTCGGCGAGGCGGCTCAGGTGGAGCATGCAGGTGGACGCGGCGTAGAGGTAGTCGAGGGCCCAATCGCGGTCGCCGGAGACGTCCATGGAGTTGCGGGTGATGCCGTCGAAGCCGAGGTCGGCCGCGATGGCTTCACGGTCGAACGGGAAGCCGGAGCCGGCGAGGGCGCCGGAGCCGAGGGGGCAGAGATTGACCCGGGCTCGGGCCTGGGCGAGGCGTTCGTCGTCGCGGAGGAACATCTCGAAATAGGCCAGGCAGTAGTGGGCCCAGAGAACGGGCTGGGCGCGGCGGAGATGGGTGTAGCCGGGGACGACGGCGTCGGGGTGGCGCTCGGCGAGGGCGAGGAGTTCGTTGAGGAACTCGCGGAGGAGAGCGCGGGTTTCGTCGATGGTTTCGCGGAGCCAGAGGCGGGAATCGAGCGACACCTGTTCGTTCCGGCTGCGGCCGGTGTGGATCTTGTCGGCGAGGCCGCCCACCTTGCCCTTGAGCTTGCGGATGACGAGGGTGTGGACGTCTTCGTCGGTGGCCCCTTCATAGAACGCGGCTTCGCGGGCTTCGGCGCGCATTTCGTCGAAGGCGGCGACGAGCTGTTCGCGTTCGGCGGCGGTGAGGATGCCGACGCGCTCGAGGGCGCGGGCGAAGGCCTGGGAGCCGCGGATGTCGCAGTCGATGAGGCGCTTGTCGAAGTGGAGGGAGCCGGAGAAGGCTTCAAAGGTCGCCGAGGGGCCGGACTGGAAGCGGCCGCCCCAGAGCTGGAGTTTATCGCTGGAAGACATGAAGTTTATTGGAGGAGCATGAGCAGCAGCGCCTTTTGGGCGTGCAGGCGGTTTTCGGCCTGGTCGAAGATGGCCGACTGGGGGGATTCCATGACCGCGTCGGTGACTTCCTGATCGCGCTTGGCGGGCAGGCAGTGGAGGAAAATGGCCGATTGGGCGGCGCGGGCCATGAGGGCCTCGTTGACCTGATAGGCGGCGAAGATGCGTTTGCGTTCTTCGGCTTCTGATTCCTGGCCCATGGAGGCCCAGACGTCGGTATAGACGGCGTCGGCGTTCTGGACGGCTTCGGCGGGGTCGTTGGTGAGGATGATGTCGGCTCCGGCTTCGCGGGCGCGTTCGACGATACCGGCGTCGGGGGCGTAGCCTTCGGGGGTGGCGACGGCGACCTGTACGCCGAGGCGGCCGGCGGTGAGCATGAGGGAGTGGGCGACGTTGTTGCCGTCGCCGATATAGGCGAGGCGGCGGCCGCGGATGTCGCCGAAGCGTTCCACCATGGTCTGGATGTCGGCGAAGGCCTGGCAAGGATGGTAGAGGTCGCTCAACGCGTTGATGACGGGCACGGAGGCCCATTGGGCGAGGCCTTCGATGGTGTCCTGGGAGAAGACGCGGGCGACGATGCCCTGGGTCCAGCGGTCGAGGTTGCGGGCGACGTCCTTGAGGGGTTCGCGATCGCCGATCATACCGATGGAAGTGACGGCGAAGCCGCCGAGTTGCTGGATGGCGAGTTCGAAGGTGAAGCGGGTGCGGAGGGAGGGCTTTTCGAAGAGGAGGGTGAGAGCGCGGCCGGTGAGGGCCTGGGCGAAGCGGCCGGGTTCCTGTTTGACGGAGATGGCGAGGCGGATCAGGCGGCGGAGTTCGTCGATGGTGAGGTCCAGGTCGCCGCGGAGGTCGGGTGCGGCGATTCTTTCGACGGGTTGCTCGGCGAGCGAGATGGGCATAGCGAAACTCCTCAGGTTGAATGATTATTCAACACTATGAATAATTACACATTCCGAGGAGTTCCGCAATGGAAGGGGGGGTTACGGGAGGACGACGGAGTCGATGACGTGGATGACGCCGTTGGAGGCGTTGACGTCGGCCTTGACGACCTTGGCTTTGTCGATGAAGAGGGAGCCGCCGTCGACCTTGAGGGTAAGTTCCTTACCGTTGACGGTCTTGGCGGAGGTCAGCTTCACGGCCTGGGTGGAGGGGACATTGCCGGGGACGACGTGGTAGGTGAGGATGGCGGTGAGTTTGGCCTTGTTTTCGGGCTTGAGAAGGGTTTCGACGGTGCCGGCGGGGAGTTTGGCGAAGGCTTCGTCGGTGGGGGCGAAGACGGTGAAGGGACCGGCGCCCTTGAGGGTTTCGACGAGGCCGGCGGCCTTGAGAGCGGCGGCGAGGGTCTTGAAGGAACCGGCGGCGACGGCGGTGTCGACGATGTCTTTGCCGGAGCCGGACTTGGCCGGTTCGGCGAAGGCGGAGGTAGCCGCCAACGCGCCGGCGAGAAGGAAGAGGATAGTTTTGCGATTCACGAAGAGTCTCCTGGGTGAGTGGTGGGGCGGGCCCGGGCCAGCTGTAACTGGACGGTGATTGCCTGCTTCCTCAAGGTCAGATGCGGTGTTGGGGACGGTGGTGCTAGAGATTGCGGAGGGGGAGGGAAAACGGGTACTCTGCGGGAAAGCCTGTCCGTAGTGGTGTGCAGGAGTCTAGATTGATTTATGTGCGCAGTGCGATTGTTTGGGTAGTGGCCGCCGCGGCAGTTACGGGGCAAGAGGCGGTGCGGATCGGCGTGGGGACGAGCGTGCCGTGGGCGTACATGGCGCCGGACGGATCTTTGACGGGCTTCTACGTCGAGGTGCTGCGGGAGGCGGGGCGGCGGGAGCGGGCGGCGATTGAGATGAAGATACGATCGGACGGGCCGGACCGGGCGCTGGCGTCGGGGGAGATTGACATTTGGGCGGCGGCGGTGGAGACCCCGGAGCGGGCGAAGCGATGGCACTTTACGGCGCCGTGGTGGGCGCAGGATCATTACCTGGCGGTGGCGAAGGACAGTCCGGTGGCAGGGGAGGGGGACCTGGCGGGGCGGACGGTATTGCGGGGCACGTCGCCGCCATTCACGCGGCCGCTGGCGGAGGTTTTTCCGGGCGCGAAGTTTCAGCCGATGGCGGATGTGCGGGAGAGGCTGCGGGAGTTATGCGAGGGGCGGGCGGACGCGGTTTTGTTTTAACAGGAGACGGGGCTGTTTGCGTTTACTGGATCGCGGGAGATGGAGAGTTGCCGGGAGCGGGGGTTGCGGATTCTGCAGGTGACGAAGCCGATCATGGAAGTTTCGATGGTGGCGCGGCCGGAGCGGGCGATGGTGGCGGAGCGGATCCGGCAGCGGATCGAGGAGATGCGGCGGGACGGGACGCTGGCTCGATTGGCGGCGAGTCCGATGACGGGTACGGAGAGTTTTCAGCGGCTGCTGCGCGAGGGGGAGGTGGAGCACCGGCATCGGGTGATGGAGATGGTGCTGGGGTTCGCGGCGGTGCTGTTGCTGGGGGTGGGGGCTGCGTACTGGCGGTTGCGGCGGGCGAACCGGCGGGCGGAGGCGGCGCTGGGGGCGGCGGAGCGGGCGTCGAAGGCGAAGAGTGAATTTCTGGCGATGATGAGCCACGAGATCCGGACGCCGCTGACGGCGGTGCTGGGGTATACGGAACTGCTGGCGGGGACGCCGCTGCGGCACGATCAACGGCGATTCGCTGGTGAGATCACGCAGGCCTCGGAGGCGCTGCTGACGGTGATCTCGACGATTCTGGGGTACGCGCATCCGGAGCGGACGGCGCCGCCGCCGGAGAACGAGGAGTTGGATGCGCCGGGGATCGTGGACGACTGTGTGGCGGCGGTGCAACTGGCGGCCGAGGACAAAGGGTTGTCCTTGTATGTGCAGGTGGATCCGAGCGTGCCGAGGCGGTTGGTAGGGGGAGCGGCGGGGTTGCGACAGGCGTTGTTGAACCTGCTGAACAACGCGGTGAAGTTCACGCCGGCGGGTTGGGTGCGGCTGCGGGTACGATTTGAGAACGGGATGCTGACCTGCATCGTGAGCGACAGCGGCCCGGGGATTCCGCTTGAGCAGCGCAAGAATGTTTTCGCGCCGTTCACGCAGTTGGAATCGCCGGACAGCCGGCGGCAGGGGGGAGTGGGGCTGGGGTTGGCGGTGGTGGCCGAGTTGTGCCGGAGGATGGGCGGGGAGATCCGGGTGGACGACGCGCCGGGGGGCGGGGCGCGGTTCGTGCTGCGTCTGCCGTACCGGGCGGTGGGCGAAAGCGATGGATGGCTGGGTGGGCCGTTGACGGGGACGGCGGCGGTGCTTTCGACGGCCGGGGAAGCGGTGGATTCGCTGCTTCTGTATCTGCGCAGCGCGGGGATGGAGGCGCGGCTTTGCCTGGACGCGGCCGAGACCGAAGGGGCGGACGTGGTGTTCGTGGACGGCGCGCATTTCGGATTGATCGAGGGGCGGCGCGGGCGGAGGATTCTGATCGGGCCGATGCTGTATCTGCGGCGCGTACCGGAAGAGGTGATGCGGCAGGTGGATGACGTGGTTCCGCTGCCGGCGACGTGCCGGGCGGTGCGGGAGGTGCTGCATCCGGCGCCGGCGCGGGTGGAGCGGATGCCGGTGCGAGTGACACGGCGGGTGCTCGTGGTGGATGACAACGCAGTGAACCGGCGGGTTCTGTCGAGTCTGCTGGAGAAGTTGAACTGCCGGGTTGACACGGCGTGCGACGGGCGGGAGGCGGTGGAGGCGGCCGGAGCGGAGAATTACACGGTGATCTTCATGGACTGCCAGATGCCGGTGATGAACGGGTACGAGGCGACGGAGGAGATCCGGCGGCGGTCGGTGGGGCGGCGGCCGACGCCGATTTGCGGGATCAGTGCGTCACTTGATGAGGAGACGCGGGTGCGCTGCGAGGCGGCGGAGATGGAGGAGTATCTGTCGAAGCCGGTGTCGATGGACTCGTTGCGGGACCTGTTGACGCGGGTGGCGGCGCGGCAGATTATCGCGGAGAACCTGCAGTATCCGGTTTGAGGTTGCGGGCGCTGGCGTCGCGGTTGATGTCAAGGAAGGCGACGTCGGCGGCGGAATCGCCGAAGCGGCGGACGCCGGCTTCGAGGATGGCGGAATCGGGAACGGTGTGGAGGGGCGTGTAGCGGGGGTGGTGGGCGTCCTTGTAGGGATCGTTGCGGGCGGCGTTGTAGCAGCAGATCATGGACCAGCGGGGGTGGTCCGATTTGTTCTGGTCGGAGCGATGGAGAAGGTTGGCGTGGAAGAAGACGGCGTCGCCGGGCTCCATTTCGACGTGGACGAGGGGGAGGCGGGTGAGGATGGCGTCGACGCGTTCGCGGTCGGCGCCGGCCTGTTCGCCGGTGAGGACGTGGTCGATGCGGCCGAGGGCGTGGGAGCCGGGGATGACCTGGAGGCAGCCGTTGGCGCGGTTGGCGGGATCGACAGCGATGAAGACGGAGGTGAGGAGGGGGGCGAGGACGCCGTTCTGATACCAGTAGCCGTAGTCCTGGTGCCAGGCCCAGGCGCCGCCGGTGCGGGCGTCCTTCATGATCATCTTTGAGTGATAGTGATAGACCTCGCCTTCGAGGATCTCTTCGGCCGAGCGGACGATGGATTCGCAGCGGGCGAACATGCCGTAGATGGAGTCGCCGGGGTGATTCCAGAGGGAGAGGCGGACGCGGCCGCCTTCGCCGTCGCCGCGGGAGAAGGCGTGGTCGTCGAGGGCCTTGTCCTCTTTGGCGGCGCGGCGGAGGAGGGCGATTTCTTCGGGGGTGAAGAAGGCCCGGGCGAGGACGTAACCGTCGCGGCGATATTGCTCGAGCTGGTCGGGGGACAGGGGACCGTTGGCCATGGCTGTTGTGATGATACAGTGCACGGGTATGAAGACGGTACGGATCGGGATGATCGGCTCGGGGTTTGTGGCCGAGTTTTACATGCAGGGGCTGGCGAACGTGAACGGGCAGGAGGTGGCGGGGTGTTTTTCGCGGGACGGGGCGCGGGCGGAGGCGTTCGCGCGGCGGTGGGGGATCGGGACGTGGACGACGGATCTGGACGCGTTTCTGGACCGGGGGGACATTGATCTATATGTGATCGCGTTGCCGAACGACGCGCATTTGCCGGTGTCGCTGGAGTTGTCGAAGCGGGGGCGGAACCAGGTTTGCACGAAGCCGCTGGGGCGGAACCGGGAAGAGGCGCGGCGGATGTGGGAGGCGGCGCGGGCGTCGGGCGCGTTGCACGGGTATGCGGAGACGGAGGTGTTCGCGCCGTGCGTGGTGAAGGCGCGGGAGACGGTGGAGAGCGGGGCGATCGGGAAGGTGTTGTGGGTGCGGTCGCGGGAGTCGCACTCGGGGCCGCATTCGGCGCATTTCTGGGACGTGGAGAAGACGGGCGGCGGGGCGATGAACGATCTGGGGTGCCACTGCATCGCTGTGGCGCGGTACTTTTTCGGGAAGGAGGACCGGATTACGCGGGTGATGGCGTGGGGGAAGCGGCTGGTGCACCACGACCGGACGGCGGGCGAGGACAATGCGCTGCTGGTGCTGGAGTTTGCGTCGGGCGGGATCGGGCACTGCGAGTTGTCGTGGACGACGAAGGGCGGGCTGGATTTACGGAACGAGGTTCACGGGAGCGAGGGATCGATCTTCACGGACGTGACGCGGGGGACACCGATTACGAGCTTTACTTCGCGGTCGGCGGGATATGTGGTGGAGAAGGCAGACATCGACTTCGGATGGACGCGGCCGCTGCCGGAGGAGGCGTTCGCGTACGGGTACCAGGCGGAGATGCGGCACTTCGTGGAGTGCGTGCGGGAGGGGAAGCCGGCGCGCGAGACGTATGAGGACGGCTACGTCGTCAATTGCGTGCTGGACGCCGGCTACGAGTCGATGCGGACGGGGCAGTGGGTGGACGTGGCTATTTGAGCTTGAGCGGGACGGAGGCGGCGGTTTCCTCCCACTCGAGCGTGAGCTGGGTGGGGGAGAGGGTCATCTTGTAAGACTCGACGGGGGCGACCTTGGCGAGCTTCATTTTGACGCGGCCGAGGTCCTGGTCCTGGTTATAGGTGAGGCCCCACTGGCCGGTTTGCTTGTTGACGATGAGGGTCCAGGAGTCGGGTTCGGGGATGACGAAGAGGGTGTAATCGCCGGCGGGGACGGTGAGGTTGCCGAGAACGATGTCGGCGTCGGTATGGAGGGCGGTGGCCTCATTGGCGCCGGCGCGCCAGACCTTGCCGAAGGGGACGAGGTCGCCGAAGATTTTGCGGCCGCGCATGGACGGCGAGGAGTACTTGATGGAGACGGTCTTACCGCTCAGCGAGACGGACGTTTCGGCCGGCGGGCTGGGGCGCTGTTTCTTTTTCTTGGGCTCCTGGGGGAGCAGGAGCGTGGCGGCGAGCAGAAATAGAACGAGGGTGCGCATAGCACCCTCATTATGGCTGGTTTGTGACGCCGGTTAGGCCAGGAGCTTTTCGAGCTTGGAGCCGGGGACAATGATGGTCTCGCTGCGTTCGGGGCCGAGGGAGACGCAGCCGACTTCGACTTCCGTCTTTTCCTGGAGGAAATCGAGGTAGCGGCGGGCGGCGGCGGGCAGGGCGTCGAGGTTGGTGAGGCCGCGGGTGGAGCAGTTCCAGCCGGGGACGTTTTCGTAGACCGCTTCGATGGACTCGAGCTCGCGGTTGGTGGCGGGCATATCCATGGTGAGTTTGCCGTTCACCTTGTAGGCGACGCAGACGGGGATGGTTTCGAGATTGTCGAGGACGTCGAGCTTGGTGATGATGAGGCTGTCGAAGCCGTTGACGGCGGTGGTGTAGCGGAGCAGCGGGACGTCGAACCAGCCGCAGCGGCGGGGGCGGCCGGTGACGGCGCCGAACTCGTTGCCGGCGGCGCGGATGCGTTCGCCCATTTCGGTGTGGTCCTCGGTGGGGAAGGGGCCGCCGCCGACGCGGGTGATGTAGGCCTTCGAGACGCCGACCACGCCGTCGATGCGGGTGGGCGGGACGCCGGCGCCGGTGCAGGCGCCGCCAGCCGCGGCGCTCGAGGAGGTGACGAACGGATAGGTGCCGTGGTCGATGTCGAGCATGGTGCCCTGGGCGCCTTCGAAGAGAACGGGCTTGTTGGCGTTCATGGCGTCGCGGAGCATGAGGGAGGTGTCGCGGACGAGCGGACGGATGCGCTCGGCGAAGCCTTCGTATTGAGTGCGGAGGGCGTCGACGTCGAGATCCCACGGAATGCCGAAGGCATCGGCGATGGTCTTCTTGTCCTCGACCATGATGCGGAACATGGCGCGGAAGTTTTCGGTGTCGATGAGGTCGGCGATGCGGATGCCGCGGCGGCTGATCTTGTCTTCGTAGCAGGGGCCGATGCCGCGGGAGGTGGTCCCGATGGCGGTGCGGTCCTTGCGGGCCTCGCTCATCTTTTCGACGACGCGGTGCATGGGGAAGATGACGTGCGCGCGGTTGGAGACGGCGAGCTGCTTTTCGACGGGGATGCCGAGCTTTTCGAGCATGGCGATTTCGTCGAGGAGGGCGGCGGGGTCAATGACGACGCCGTTGCCGATGACGGCCTGGACGCCGGCGCGGAGGATGCCGCTCGGAATGAGCTTGAGCACGTATTTCTGCGCGCCAACGTAGACGGTGTGGCCGGCGTTGTGGCCTCCCTGATAGCGGACGACATAGTCGAACTTTTCCGAGAAAA
>CAYMTH010000121.1:8910-10176 GCA_964393235.1 uncultured Solibacteraceae bacterium
CAATACGATAAGGTTACTCATGAACTGACCAAACTTCTTATTTTAGCGCGTCATGCGGTCGAGCGTGGCCATGGCCGGTTCCATCCAGCCGGAGGACCAGTGGTGGGGGCGGTGGGTGGCGTTGTCGTAGAGGTGGGGGATGTCGAGGGCGGCCATCTTTTCGTGGGCGCCGGCCATGGGTTCGGCGAAGTTGCCGTAGCCGGAAAGGGCGATGCGGGCGGGTTGGCCGCGGAGTTCGGGGGCGCGTTTTTCGAGGAGCGACGGGACGTGGTAGCCGGCGAAGTTCTCCGGGGTGCCGTAGATGTCGCCGCTGCCGTAGCGGCCGGGGGCGTCGAGCAGGAGCGGGGCGTCCCAGGCGGCCGCGGCGGCGAACTTGTCGGGGTGGCGGAGCAGGAGAGTGAGGGCGCCGTTGCCGGATTTGGAGAAGCCGAGGAGGAGGATGCGGCCGGAGAGGCGGGGGAGGATGTCCTGCAGGAGATAGGATTCCTGGGCGATTTTGGGGTTGGAGGGGTGGTCGGCGTACCAGGGGAGATGGGAAAACGACGGGGCGGCGATGGCGACCTTGTAGCGTTTGACCCAGTTGAGTTTGAGGGCCTCGTAGAAACCGTCGCCCCACTGGGCGCTGACGTTGGCGACGACGGGGAGGATGAGGACGGTGCGTTTGACGCGGCCGCGGGGGCGGGCGACGCGGAGGTAGTTGGCGGTGGCCTGGCGGGGCGATTCGATAGTTTCGACCTCGTAGGAGACGGGGGAGAGGGCAAGGGAGAGCAGGCCGCGTCTGGTCATGACGGAAACCTCGATGGTATCCTTATTGGCAATGCAGTTGTGCGATATCTATCAGGGGCTTGGCGACCAGGCGTTCCGGGATTTGCTGAAAGCGATCTCGCTGGGCAAGCTGCGTACCTATCAACTTTTTGAACGCTTGAAGGTTCGGCTGCGGCTGAACAAGCTGAACATGGAGTCGATGCTGAAGTCGGCGCCGCGGCAGTGGGAGCGGATCGTGACCGAGCGCGACGACGCGTTCGCGATGGAGCTGGCGCAGGCGATTCTGGTGTGTCACATGGACATGATCGTGGACGTGCTGAACCACCTGGGAATCCCGCACAATGAAGGGTTCTTCGAGAAGGACGCCGACGTAGCGCCGTACCTGACGGGCGAATGGCAGCAGCGGTCGTGGGAGGCTTTCCAGGGGAAGCATCCGCAGGCGGTGCTGGCGTTCTACCTGAACCATCTCGCGATCGAGATGACGAAGGATCCGGTCCTCTT
>CAYMTH010000122.1:0-795 GCA_964393235.1 uncultured Solibacteraceae bacterium
GAGGAGGAGATCGGGGGCGGTGCAGATGTCGTGAAGCAGGTCGACGCGGAGGGCGTAGCGGGAACCGAAGTAGGGCTCGCGGACCCAGCTGTTGAGGATGGAGGCGAAGACGGCGAGGGGGTTGCGGAGGAGGAACAGGAAGCGGGCGTCGGGGAAGACGCGGCGCAGTTCGGGAACGATGAAGTAGTAGCGGGGGGTCTTGTCGAGGAAGATTGGCTTGCCGGAGGGAGCGAGGGCCGCGTCGTAGAGATGGTTGAGCATGAGGCGCGCGGCGTCGAAGTAGGTCTGTTCGCGGGTGGGGAGTTGGGCGAGGAAATGGCTTGTCGCCTCGCGGGCCAGAGAGTGGCTGTGGAGGACGGAGAAGCCGTGGGGCCGGAGGGCGAGGAGGGGGTGGAGGGCGATCCAGGGTTCAGAGGCCGTGTGGACCATGGGGTGGCCGGCGAGGATGCGCTGCAGCAGGGTGGAGCCGGCGCGGGGCTGGGAGATGAGGAAGATCAGGTTCTGGCCGGTGCTCATGGCTGCGGGTCCGGGGTGGCGACAGAAACCGCATACGGGACGCGGCGGTCGGGATCCTGTTCGAGGAGGTGGAAGACGAGGCCGTTCCGCTCGCCCTGGCCGACGATGCGAAAGCCGCGGGGGCGGGCCCAGCGGTGGGCGGGATTGGAGGCGAGGACGCGTCCGCGGATGGGGAGGCAGTGGATTTGGGCGATGTAGTTGGTGAGGAGGTCGAGGGAGGCGGCGTGGGCGGTGGAGCGGTGGTCGAGCGCGGGGTCGCGGAGGAAGTTGTAGATGTCG
>CAYMTH010000122.1:805-6542 GCA_964393235.1 uncultured Solibacteraceae bacterium
TGCAGCCGGCGATGACGCGGTTGGCGCGGATGAGAAACATCCAGTCGTCGGGGCGGGCGAGATAGCCGGCGTACCATTCGCGTTGCGCCTGGGGGGAGATTTCCTGCTGGAAGAAGAACCGGGCGCGCTCGGCGTTCTTCCACTGGCGGAGGAGTTCGAGGTGGGAGCCGTCGATCGATTCGAGCGTGAGAGCGGGCAGATCGGGCGACGAGAGGATGAGGCGCTGTTTCATGCGCGGGCCCCGAAGATCGGGAAGTTCATCGGCGCGTAAACCTGCAGCGGGTTCGAGGGAAATCCGCGGAGGCGGATTGTACTCCTGGCGACTCCGCGATCCAGGAGTCGAGGCCCAGCCCAAGGGCGGAAGGTGCCATACCCGAAAGGTAGCACACCGCGGCTCGGCGGAAAAAGCGAAATGCGGCCAGAGAGGGCCGCATTTGACGTTTCAAACTTATGGTGCGGATGAGAGGACTTGAACCTCCACACGGTTGCCCGTACTAGAACCTGAATCTAGCGCGTCTGCCAATTCCGCCACATCCGCATGATGCCGAACAGTAATCCGTTCCGGCCTTGGCAAAACTCTAGTTTCGCAACGGATCGGGCGGTTGTCAACTCTTTCCGAAGCCAAAAATGCGGAGGCGCGGCTTCGCGGGCGCGGGGACTTCGCCGTTGGCGTCGCGGATCTGCTGAAGCAGTTCGCGGACCTTGTTTTCGACCTCATCGCGGACCTGGCGGTAGGCGCCGTCGCTCCGGCCGTAGGGGTCGGGGACGGTCCAGCGGCGCTCCTTCTCCTTGAGGCCGCGGGGCAGGATGATGCCGCTCATGTTGATCACGAGGTCGAACTCGACGCCCTGGAACATTTCGACGCCCTTGGGGTATTGGGCGTCGATGGGCGCCTCCTTTTCGAGCATCACCTTGCGGGTCTGCGACGGCACGGAGCCGAGCGGCATCATGCCGGCGCTTTCCACCTCGACGATGTCGGCGCCGAGGTGGCGCGCGAAGCCTTCGGCCATCTGGCTGCGGCAGGCGTTGCCGACGCAGACGAACAGAACGCGGAGCTTCTTCACCCGGCCACCTTCCGCAGGAAATAGGCGTGGACGCGGTCGTCGTCGCTGAGTTCCGGGTGGAAGGTCGCGACGAGGTGTTTGCCCTGTTCGACGAGCACGGGATCTCCCTTGTAGGAGGCCAGCACGTGCACATCGGGACCGGTGGAAAGGATGATCGGCGCGCGGATGAAGACGGCCTCCATGTCGCCGAAGCCTTCGCCTTCGATGTGGGTGACGCGGGAATCGAGCTGGCGGCCGTAGGCGTTGCGGCGGACGGCGATATCGACCAGCCCGAGGGAGGGCTGCTCCGGATTTTCGACGCGCGTGGCGAGCAGGATGGCGCCGGCGCAGGTGCCGAAGACGGGCTTGCGCGCCCCGAACTGTTTCAACGGCTCGAAGAGGTTTTCGCGGTCGAGCAGTTTGAGCATCGTCGTCGATTCGCCGCCCGGGATGACGAGGGCGTCACAGGCTTCGAGTTCGTCGGCGGTGCGGACCTCGGAAACCCGCGCGCCCGCCCTTTCGAGCGAGCGCGCGTGTTTTTCGTAGTCTCCCTGCAGAGCAAGAACACCGATATGGGCCATCGGGTTTACCAGCCGCGGTTGGCCATCAGCTCTTCCTGCGGCAGCTTCGAGGTATCGAGGCCGCGCATGGGTTCGCCGAGGCCGACTTCGTCGCAGGCTTCCATGACCTTCACGGGATCCTTCCAGTACGTCGTCGCCTTGACGATGCCCTTGGCGAAGCGTTCCGGATCGGCGGACTTGAAGATGCCGGAGCCGACGAAGACGGTTTCGGCGCCCATGGCCATCATGAGGGCCGCGTCGGCCGGGGTGGCGACACCGCCGGCCGAGAAGTTCGGCACGGGGAGCTTGCCGTGCTGGGCGACGTACTCGACCAGTTCGATGGGGGCCTGGTGGCGCTTGGCTTCGGCGTAGAGCTCGTCGTGGGTGAGCACGGTGAGCTGCTTCATCTCGCGCTGGATGGTGCGCATGTGGCGGACGGCCTCGACGATGTTGCCGCTGCCGGCTTCGCCCTTGGTGCGGATCATGGCGGCGCCTTCGCTGATGCGGCGGAGCGCTTCGCCGAGGTTCTTGGCGCCGCAGACGAAGGGCACCTTGAAGGCGCGCTTGTCGATGTGGTTGTCTTCGTCGGCCGGGGTGAGCACTTCGCTCTCGTCGATGTAGTCGACTTCGAGCGCTTCGAGGACGCGCGCTTCCATGTAGTGGCCGATGCGGGCCTTGGCCATCACCGGGATGGAAACGGCGGCCATGATGCCGCGGATCATGCTGACCGGGGACATGCGGGCCACGCCGCCTTCCTTACGGATATCGGAGGGCACGCGTTCGAGCGCCATGACGGCGCAGGCGCCCGCCTTTTCGGCGATGACGGCCTGTTCCGGCGTCGTGACGTCCATGATGACGCCACCTTTCAGCATCTCGGCCAAGCCGATCTTCAGTCGAAATTCCTCATTCAGAATCATCTCTGTCTCCCTACTTGCCCGCGGTCAGACAACCGCGGTTTCCACTTCCGCGACCGGCGACAGCCGGCGCTCCGCATGCTCCCGGAAAACCCGGCCCAGAATGCGCAATCCTTCGTCAATTCGCTCGGGCGTTTCGCCGGCGAAGCTGAGCCGCAGCGCGCCGGTCGCCGGACGGTCGACGGCGAAGGCGCGGCCGGGCAGATAGGCCACGCCGGCCCGCTGGGCCTCATCGAGCGCGAGGGCCGTATCGACGGCGCCCGGCAGTTCCACCCACAAACTCATGCCGCCCTCGGGGCGGGTCCAGCGGCTGCCGCGGGGCAGGTGCGCGGCGCAGGCGTCGAGGACGGCGCGGAGGCGGCGGGCGCCGTGCTCGATCATCCGCTGGCGATGCTGTTCCAGCCGGCCGCCGCGGGCGAAGGCGAGCAGGACGGTCTGGGAAAGTTGATCGGAATGCAGATCGCACCAGTGGCGGATCTGGGTGAGGCGCGCGATCACCGGGCGCGGGCCGATGACCCAGCCAACGCGGAGGCCCGGGAAGGCGAGCTTGCTGAAGCTGCCCAGCTGCAGGACCGATTCGCGGGCGAAGGCGCGGACCGGGGCGACGGGCGCGCCGGTATAGCGCAGATCGGCGTAGATGCCGTTTTCGACGATGAGCGTGCCGGCGCGTTCGGCCATGGCCACAAGGGCGCGGCGCGAGGCCTCCGGCAGTGTGCCGCCGGTCGGGTTCTGGAACGACGGCGTGACGACGAGCAGTTTCGGGCGCTGGCGTTCGAGGACGGATTCGAGCACGTCGAGGTCGACGCCGGATTCGCCCGAGGGGATGCCGGCGAGGCGGGCGCGGCCCTTGCCGAAGACGTTACGGACGCCGGGATAGACGGGATCCTCGACGGCGACGTGGGCTTCGCCTTCGGCGGTGATCAGGCGCTCGATCAGGTCCATGGCCTGCTGGCAGCCGCTGGTGATCAGCACGTCGTCGTTGGGCCCGGCGACGCCCTGGCGGACGGCCTCGGCGAGCAGGTATTCGCGGAGGGCGGGAACGCCCTGGGGCGAGCCGAGCTGGAGCACCTCGCCGGCGCCGGCGCCGGCGAGGACTTCGGCGCAGGTGGCGCGGAACTCGTCGAGCGGGAAGAGGTCTTCGCTGGGCCGGGAGGAATCGAAGCGAATGGCGGCGCCGGGGGCGGCGGCCTGGGCGGGCGAGGCGGGACGGGCGATGGCGCCCCAGCCGCCGTCGCGGGGGGCGGGTTCGCCGGGCACGCCGGCGACGAAGCTGCCTTTGCCGACGTGGCCGGCGAGAAGGCCTTCGGCTTCGAGCAGGGCGTAAGCGGAGGCAATGGTCGCCCGGTTCAGGTGCAGGCGCTCGGCGAGGTCGCGCGTGGCCGGGAGTCGTTCGCCCCGGCGGAGGCGGCCGGAAGCGATCTGCCCGCGCAGCCAGCCGCCGAGCTGCCGGTAAAGCGGCTCGGTGGAATCGGCGTCCAGGCGCGGCGGAGAGTCGGGCAGGGGCACAGTCCAAAGCATACCATATTGGCCCACAATGGCCCAGCCAAGCCCAAGCGGGGCGCGGCGCGTGATGTAATTTCCAGGAACAGCATGCAGCGCCGCGAATTTCTCCGCACCCTTGGACTGGCCGCGACCGCCCTGCCGGCCCAGCCGGCCCGCCGGCCGAACATCCTTTTCGTGATCGCCGACGACTGGGGGCACGGCCACGCCGGGGCCTACGGGGCGAAGTGGGTGAATACGCCGAACTTCGACCGCGTGGCGCGGGAGGGCGTTCTTTTCCACAACTGCTTCACGTCGAATCCGAAGTGCAGTCCGTGCCGGGCGACGATTTTGACCGGGCGGAACTCGTGGCAGTTGAAGGAAGCGATCAACCACTATTCGATTTTTCCGAACGATTTCGCGGTGTACCCGGATCTGTTGGCGAAGGCCGGGTATTTCGTCGGCCATACGGGCAAGGGCTGGGGGCCGGGGGATTTCCAATCGACCGGATTCAAGCACAACCCGGCCGGGCCGGCGTTCATGAAGCACCGAAACAAGGTGCCGGCGAACGGGATCGCGCCGGTGGACTACGCGGCGAACTTCGGCTACTTCCTGGAGCAGCGGCCGCGGAAGGAGCAGCCGTTCTGTTTCTGGCTCGGGTTCCAGGAGCCGCACCGGAAGTACGAGGACGGCTCCGGCATTCGTGCCGGGAAGAATCCGGCCGAGGTGACGGTGCCGAAGTATTATCCGGACAACGGGATCGTGCGGTCCGACATGCTGGATTACGCGTTCGAGGTCGAGTGGCTCGACCAGCATCTGGGGCGCGTGCTGAGGAAATTGGAAGAGATCGGGGAACTCGACAACACGTTCATCGTAGTCACGTCGGACCACGGGATGCCGTTCCCCCGCGTGAAGGGGCAGATCTACGAGCACGGCTTCCACATCCCGCTGGCCGTGCGGTGGGGCAAGCAGATCCCGGCCGGGCGGAGCGTCGACGACTTCATCAACACGCGGGACTTCGCGCCGACGTTTTTGGAGGTCGCGGGCGTGCCGAAGGCGCCGACGATCACGGGGAAGAGTTTTCTCGACGTGCTGAAGTCGAACAAGAGCGGCACCGTCGACGCGGCGCGGGACACGATGCTGGTGGCCAAGGAGCGGCACGACCTGGGGCGGCCGAACGACGCGGGCTACCCGGTGCGGGCGATCCGGACGAAGGAATGGCTGTACGTGCGGAACTATACGCCGGACGCGTGGCCGGCGGGGAATCCGGAGACGGGCTACCGGAACGTCGATGACTCGCCGACGAAGACGATGCTGATCTCGAGCTTCGACGAGCACTATAAGCTCTCGTTCGGGAAGCGGCCGGCCGAGGAGTTGTACCACGTCTCCGAGGACCCGGACTGCATCAAGAACCTGGCGGGCGACCGCGCGCACGCGGTGACGATGCGGACGCTGCGGGACCGGATGGAGAAGATGCTGAAGGACGAAGGCGACCCGCGGTTCAACGGCAACACGGCGTTCTTCGACACGATTCAGTACACGGGGCCGCGGAAGCACAGCTACGACGAATGGCTCAAGAACCAGAAGTAGTCGGGTTGATCGGGGTCGGGCTGCTGGGGTCGGCGATCGGGGACCGGCTGACGGCGGCGGGGCAGGCGTGGACCGGCTACGATCCTGGGCGGGCGGACCTGGCGGCGTCTGCCGAGGAAGCCTGCGGCCCAGGCGGCGAAGCCGCCGCCGG
>CAYMTH010000122.1:6552-10067 GCA_964393235.1 uncultured Solibacteraceae bacterium
GCGTCTGCCGAGGAGGTGTTCGCGCAGGCGCGGACGGTGATCCTGTGCCTGCCGGATTCGCAGGCGACGGCGGCGGTGCTGCCGCGGATTCCAACGACGCACACCGTGATCGACACGACCACGGGGGACCCGGAACAGATGGCGGGGTTCGCGGAGACGCACCCGCGGTATCTGGACGTGACAATCGGCGGATCGTCGGCGCACCTGCGGCTGGGGCAGGCGATCCTGATGTGCGGGGGCACGGAGGCGGCGTACGCGGAGGCGCTGCCGGTGCTGCGCAAGTTGAGCGACCGCGTGTTCGCCTGCGGCCCGGCGGGGGCGGGGGCGCGGATGAAACTGGTGTTCAACCTGGTGCTGGGGTTGAACCGCGCGGCGCTGGCCGAGGGGCTGGCGTTCGCCGAGCGGACGGGGCTGGACGCGGCGCTGGCGCTGGAGGTGCTGCAGGCGGGGCCGGCGGCGTCGCGGATCATGGAACGGAAGGGGCCGAAGATGCTGCGGCGGGAGTATTCGCCGGAAGCGCGGCTGGCGCAGCATCACAAAGACGTCCGGCTGATCCTGGCTGAGGCGGCGCGGGCGGGGCTCGAGTTGCCGCTCGAACGGGCGCACGACGCGGTGCTGACGAAGGCCGAGGCGCTGGGGCACGCGGCCGACGACAACTCCGCGTTGATCGAGGCGTATCGAAGTGATAGTGTCGATAAACCATGAAACTTGCGCTATTGCTGCTCGCGGCCGCGCTGGCACTGCCGGCCGCCACGGTTGAAGAGACGATCAAGGCCAATCTGGACAAGTTCGACGCCGCGGCGAAGGCCGGCGACGCGGCGGCGCTGGGTGCGCTGCTGGCGGACGAATTGACCTTCGGGCACTCCTCGGCGAAGTTTGAAAACAAGGCCGAGTGCATCGCGGCGCTGGTGAAGACCAAGCCGACCTACACGCACCGGGACGTGAAGGTGCGCGTGTACGGCAACACGGCGGTGGTGGATCTGAACATGCACATCGAACCGCAGGGCTTCGATATCGCGGTGCTGCAGGTGTGGGTGAAGAAGGGCAAGAACTGGCAGATGGTGGCGCGGCACTCGACGCGGCTGCCGAAGGCGTAAACGACCATGCGCCGCCTGATCCTTGCTTCCGCGTTGACGATGGCCGCGTTTGCGCAACGGCCGACGGTGCAGTTGAAGACGGGCGCCGCGCAGGCGACGTTCGACCTGGGCGGGGGCTCGCTGGTCGAGTTCAAACGCACGGGCGGCGTGAACCCGCTGAAGTGGCTGGGGCCGGCCGACACGAACGTCGAACTGCGGCCGATGGCGCATTTCCTGTGCCTGGACCGGTGGGGGCAGCCGTCGCCGGGCGAACTGGCGGCCGGGATCCCGTATCACGGCGAGGCGACGCGGGTGGCATGGAAGGTGGAATCATCGGCGGCGAGCGAGGCGGTGATGTCGGCGTTTCTGCCGGAGGCGCGGCTGGCGGTGGTGCGGAAGGCGAATCTGATCGGTACGGGCGCGGTGCTGAAGGTCGAAGAGACGGTGACGAACAAGGCCAAGGTCGGCAAGGTCTACAACATGGTGCAGCACCCGACGATCGGGCCGCCGTTTCTCGATGAGCAGACGGTGGTGGATTCCAACGCGCGGCGCGGGTTCTCGCAGTCCTCGCCGATGCCGACGCCGGAAGACCCGAGCTTTCTGTGGCCGCAGGCGATCCGCGAGGGGCGCGCGGTGGACATGCGGCGGCTGACGAACGATCCGATGCCGAACGTGGTTTCCTATGTCGTCGACGAACCGATCGGCTGGGCGACGGCGTCGAGCCCGACGCATTCCCTGGTGCTCGGCTACCTGTGGAAGACGGCCGACTACCCGTGGTTCAACGCGTGGCGGCACGTCGACGGGAACAAGAAGCCGCTGGCGCGCGGGCTCGAGTTCGGGACGACGGGGCTGCATCAGCCGTTCGGCGTGCTGCTCGAGAAGGGCTCGATTTTCGGGCGGAAGCTGTTCAGCTACCTGGACGCGGGCGAGTCGGTGACGCGATCCTTCGTCGCGTTCCTGGCGCCGGCGCCGGCGGGCTGGCAGGGCGTGCAGAACGTGACGTACAAGGACGGCGTGATCACGATCACGGAGCGCGGGACGCGTACGATCGAAGTGAAGTCGGGCAGCCTGTTCTAGCTAGAGCGCGACCGGGGTTTCCTTGTGGACCTCGGGCAGGCCGAGCTGGCACTTGATGTCGGCGTAGATCTCCTGGATGGGGCGGCTGGCGTCGATGGTGAGCAGCATGCCGAGTTTGGCGTAGAGATCGAGCAGCGGCTGGGTCTTTTCGTGGTACTCGCGCAGGCGGATCTTGAGCGCCTCGGGGTTGTCGTCGGCGCGCTTGGTGAAGCCGCTGCCCTGGCCGATCCTGGCGCGGTACATGACGCGCTGGAAGACCACGTCGTCGTCGAGGTGCATATAGATCACTTTGTCGAGGTTCCAGTTCTCGAACAGGTACTCGGCCTGGGCGCGGGTGCGCGGAAAGCCGTCGAGGACGAAGCCGTAGTTCCAGTCGTGCTGGTCGAGGCGGTCCTGCACCACCTTTTCGACGATCTCATCGGGCACGAGAAGGCCGGCGTCGGTGATGCGCTTGATGCGGGCCGCCAGTTTCGTATGGTGTTTGACGTTCCAGCGGAAGATGTCGCCGATCGAGATGTGAACGAAATCGTAGTCGCGGCAGAGCAGTTCGCTCTGCGTTCCCTTGCCGGACCCCTGCGGTCCGCACATTACGTATTTATGCATTTTGTTATCGGTTCAGCCCACCGTCGCGAGACACCGAACGGACAACAGAGCCGCCTGCAACGATCATAGGTCAAATTCGATTCCTTGCGCGAGGGGCAGGGCGCCGCTCCAGTTCGTCGTGACGGTCTGGCGGCGCATGTAGGCCTTCCAGGCGTCGGAGCCGGACTCGCGGCCGCCGCCGGTTTCCTTTTCGCCGCCGAAGGCGCCGCCGATCTCGGCGCCGCTGGTGCCGATGTTGACGTTGGCGATGCCGCAGTCGCTGCCGCGGTGGCTGAGGAACGTTTCGGCCGCGCGCAGGCCGTTGGTAAAGATGGCGCTCGAGAGGCCTTGCGGCACGTCGTTGTGGGCGGCGATGGCTTCGTCGAGATCGTCGAACTCCATGACGTAGAGGATGGGCGCGAAGATCTCCTCCTTCACGACCGGCATGGAGGGGTGAGCGCGGACGAGCGCCGGGCGGACGTAGCAGCCGCCGAGCAGCGGCTTGCCTTCGTAGTCGAGTTCGACGCGGCCGCCGCCGAAGAGCACTTCCCCGCCTTGCGTGCGGGCCTCGGCGAGGCCGGCCTCCATCTTGCGCACGGCGTGCGTATCGATGAGCGGGCCGCAGAGGGTTTTCTCGTCGAGGGGATGGCCGACGCGCACTTTATCCCAGGATTTGACCAGGTATTCGGTCATTTCCGCCGCGATGCCGCGCTGCAGGAACAGGCGGCGGATCGAGGTACAGCGCTGGCCCGCGGTGCCGACGGCGCCGAAGAGAATGGC
>CAYMTH010000123.1:0-1049 GCA_964393235.1 uncultured Solibacteraceae bacterium
CCGGAGCTGCGGGCGAAGATGGGGTCCGCGGAGAAGGTCGGCGTGCGGATCTACCTGAAGGACGTCTCGGCGGCGACGCTGGAGAAGCTGAAGGCGGCCGGGTTGCGGGTGATCGCGCAGCCGGGCGGAGCGCGGCTCGTGATCGGCGAGATCGCGGGCACGCAGTTGGGCGCGCTGGCGGCGATCGATGCGGTGCAGATGATCGCGGTGCGCTAGAAAACGAAGAGGGCCGGCTTAGCGCCGGCCCTCGGTTCGTTTCTAGTTGAAGAGCTTGCGTTCGCGGCGGAGGAAGGCCGGGGTGTCGACGTCGTCGAAGGGGTCGGCATCGGCGCGGGGCGCGGGGGCCGGGGCGGCGGGCGGCGGAGGCGGGACGGGGTCGGGCATGGCGGCGACGATCGCCTCTTCGGAGGCGGCGGCGGCGAAGTGGGTTTCGACGGGCTCGGGCTCGAAGTCGGGAAGCGAGATGGGCGTGGGGATGGCCGACATGCGCTCGATCTTCATGGGGGCGGGCGCGGGCGGGGCGATTTCGGAGGCGCGGGTGAAGCCGGTGGCGATGACGGTGACCTTCACCTCGTCGCCGAGGGCTTCGTCGTGGACGAGGCCGTAGCTCATGTGGACTTCGTCGTTGTTGGTGGCGTCGAAGATGAGGGAGCAGGCTTCGCCGAACTGGTCGAGCGTGAGGGCGCTGGAGCCGGCAACGTTGATGAGCAGGCCGCGGGCGCCTTCGACGCCGTTTTCTTCGAGCAGCGGGGAGCTGATGGCGGCGCGGGCTGCGTCGACGGCGGCGGTGGGGCCGTTGGCGGTGGCGGTGCCCATCATGGCGTGGCCCATGCCGGACATGATGGCCTTGATGTCGGAGAAGTCGCGGTTGATGATGCCCGGGGTGAGCATGATCTCCGAGATGCCCTGGACGGCCTGACGGAGGACGTCGTCGGCCATCTTGAAGGCTTCGAGGAAGCTGGTGCCTTTGGGGGCGAGCTTCATGAGGCGGTCGTTGGGGATGAAGATGACGGTGTTGGCTAGGAGTGGCAGGCCGCTGCGGGGAACAA
>CAYMTH010000123.1:1059-10066 GCA_964393235.1 uncultured Solibacteraceae bacterium
CTGGCGGATGCGCTTGGGCCCTTCGAACTTGAAGGGCATTGTGACGATGGCGACGGTGAGGGCGCCGAGTTCCTTGGCGAGCGAGGCGACGACAGGGGTGGCGCCGGTGCCGGTGCCGCCGCCGAGGCCGGAGGTGAGGAAGACCATGTCGGCGTCTTCGAGGATTTCGACGAGGCGGTTGGTGTCGTCGAGCGCGGCCTGGCGGCCCTTTTCGGGGTCGGAGCCGGCGCCGAGGCCGTTGGTGAGCTTGCCGCCGATAGCGATCTTGTTGGGGACGGGGGAGGCGTTGAGGGCCTGGACGTCGGTGTTGACGACGTAGAACTCGACGCCGGCGAGGCCGGCGGTCATCATGCGCGCGACGGCGTTGCAGCCGCCCCCGCCGACGCCGATCACCTTGATCCGGGTGCCGACCTGGTTGTCGTCCTGCATTTCAAACTTGAGTTCAGCCATATGGGAAATCCTCTTTTACTTCGACATCAGCAGGCTTAGGAAGCCGGGGGAAGAACGTTTCTGGTAGCGGTGCTCTTTGAGCCGGCCGGAGTACATGGCGAGGCCGGCGACGGTGGCCCAGCGGGGGTTGGAGAGTTCGTCGGGCCAGTCGAGGATGCCGACGGGGAGACCGTTGCGGGACTGGCAGTTGAGCACGAGCTCGGCGACGTCGCACATGCCGTTGAGGCAGGCGCCGCCGCCGGTGAGGAGGATGCCTTCGAGCAGGCGGCGGTCCATGCCGCAATCCTCGATTTTTTTCTTGATGTAGCGGAAGAGGAAGTCGGCGCGGGACTCGAGGATGAAGTTGAGGCGTTTGCGGGGGGCTTCGCGGGCGGGACGGCCCTCGGCGGACGGGACCTCGATGAAGGTGTTGTCGGCGGTGAGGCCGAGGATGGCGCAGCCGTACTCGTGCTTCAGTTTTTCGGCGTCCTCGAAGGACACCTTGAAATCGTGGGCGATGTCGCGGGTGAAGTGTTCGCCGCCGACGCGGAGGCTGACGGCCTGGACCATGGCTTCGCCGGCGTAGATGACGACCTCGGTGGATTGCGCGCCGATGTCGGCGACGGCGACGCCCTGGCGGCGCTCGTCCTGAGTGATGCAGGCGTAGGCGGCGGCCATGCCCTCGTAGACGGTTTCCTCGACGGCGAGGTGGGCTTCGTGGACGGCGCTGACGAGCGACTGGTGTTCGAAGGCCGAGGTGGTGACGATGTGGACGTTGGCGTCGAGGCGGGAGGCGCGGGTGCCGCGCGGGTTGACGACGCCTGCGTTGCCGTCGAGCGTGAAGTCCTGGGGAAAGACCTGGAGCAGGACGCGTTCGGCGTCGAGTTGCTGGCGGCAGGCCTTTTCGACGGCGTAGGCCATATCCGACTGGTCGATTTCGCGGGGGCGGCCGAAGTCGTATTTGCCCACCTGGTTGTCGCCGTGGATGGCTTCGCCGCCGAGGCCGACGACGACGGCGTCGACGGAGATGCCGGCCTGGCGCTCGGCTTCGCGGGCGGCGAGGCGGACGGCTTCCGACATCTGTTCGCGGTCGGCGATTTTGGAGTTGACCCAGCCGCGGGAGGGCACTTCGCCGGCGCCGACAAACCGGATGATGCCGTCTTCGACGACACAGATGACGCAGCGCGTGAAGGCACTGCCGACATCGAGCCCGGCGGCGAGGCGAATGCGATTACCGGCCATGGCGCTCCTTACTCAATGGGGAGGGTTCCCTCCGCGGTCAGAGTGGGGCGGGCGTAGATGGAGCCTTCGACGCGGAGGTCGAAGACGGTTTTGTCGGGATCGCGGCGCAGCAGATCCTCGGCGTTTTGCCGGAATTTTTCCAACCGGCGTTTGAACGAGCGGTTGCCGACGATCAGGGTAACCGCTTTGCCACCTGCATCCTGCATCACTTTTAGATTATCCGGATCGGTGGCGTCCACTTCGGAAATTTTCGCGGCGAGTTCGCCGGCGTCGGCGACGAGTTTCTGCAGGCGGCGCACGCGGACGCGGCGCTCCTCGTCGTTCTGCTGGCGGTTGATGCCGGTGAGGATGGGGATGTTGAGGGTCTGCTTGGTTTCGGGGCGGAGCAGGTGGCCGTCGGCGTCGATGAGCGGCAGTTCGACTTCGCCGGGGAGCTGGACGAAGGCGACGGGTTCGCGCTCGGTGATGCGGACCTGCAGGCGGTTGGGCCAGACGCGGGTGACGCGGGCGTCCTTCACCCATTGCAGGCGGAGGAGTTCGTCGCGGCGCTGGCGGAGGGGCATCAGGTAAATGCTGCGGCCGTAGTCCTCATCAAACGCGTCGGAGATGCGCTCGCGGGCGGTGTGCTTGACGCCGATGACTTCGACGGCGGGGCTGTCCTCGCCGGGGTCGGACGGGGAGGCGAGGGTGAACTGCGGATCGCGGATGAGGAAGTGTTCGAGCTGGATGCCGGCCCATAGGAGGACGGCGAGCAGGGCCGAGAAGACGGTGGCGAGGATGAGACCGCGGCGGATGGAGAGGAACCGGGCTTCGTTGTCGGCTTGCTGTTGTTGTTGACGTTTGGCCATGGCGGTTTACTCCTGGGTGCGAAGTTTTGCGAGCAGTTTGTCGCCGGCCTGCCAGACGTTGCCGGCGCCGAGGGTGACGACGGCGTCGCCGGGCTGGACGCGGGCGGCGACCATTTCGACGGCCTTGTCGATGGTGCCGGCGAGGTAGGCCTCCCGGTGGCCGAAGGCGCGCAGGCGGTCGGCGAGGGCGGCGGAGGTGACGCCTTCGATGGGCGGTTCGGAGGCGGCGTAGATGTCGAGCAGGGCGACGGTGTCGGCCTGGTGGAAGCTGCGGGCGAAGTCGTCCATCAGGTGCTGCGTGCGGGTGTAGCGGTGCGGCTGGAAGATGACGTGGACGCGGTTGAACTGGCAGAGGCGGGCGGCGGCGAGCGTGGCGCGGACCTCGGTGGGGTGGTGGCCGTAGTCGTCGATGACGGTGACGCCGGCGGCTTCGCCGCGGTTCTGGAATCGGCGGTCGACGCCGCGGTATTCGGCCAGCCCTTCGCGGATCTTGTCGACGGGCACTTCGAGTTCGCGGGCGACGGCGGCGGCGGCGGTGGCGTTGAGCACGTTGTGCATGCCGGGGACGTTGAGGCGGAACTCGCCGAGGTCCTCGCCCTTGAAGCGGAGCTGGAAGCGGCTGGACATGTGGCCGAGTTCGATGTGGACGATGTGGAGGTCGGCCTGGGCGGAGACCCCGTAGGTGACGGTGCGGCGGCGGACGCCGGGCAGCACCTGCTGGACGTTTTCGTCGTCGAGGCAGAGGATGGCGCAGCCGTAGAAGGGCACCTTGTTGACGAACTCGGTGAAGCAGCGGCGGATCTCTTCGATCGAGTGGTAGTGGTCGAGGTGTTCGCGGTCGATGTTGGTGACGACGGCGATGATGGGGGCGAGTTTGAGGAAGGAGCCGTCGGACTCGTCGGATTCGACGACGAGGAAGTCGCTTTTGCCCATGCGGGCGTTGGAGCCGCCGAGGGTGGAGACGCGGCCGCCGACGACGACGGTGGGGTCGAGGCCGGCGTGGGCGAGCATGGTGGCGGTCATCGAGGTGGTGGAGGTCTTGCCGTGGCTGCCGGCGATGGCGATGCCGTATTTCAGGCGCATCAGCTCGGCGAGGAGTTCGCCACGGGGGATGACGGGGATGCCGAGGCGGCGGGCTTCGATGAGTTCGGGGTTGGACTCGTTGACGGCGCTGGTGACGACGAGGGCCTTGGCGCCGGCGATGTGGGCGGCGGAGTGGCCTTCGTGGACCGTGGCGCCGAGGGACTGCAGGCGGTCGGTGACGGGCGTCAGCTTTACGTCGGAGCCGCTGATGGTGTAGCCGAGGTTGAGCAGGATCTCGGCGATGCCGGACATGCCGATCCCGCCAATCCCGGTGAAGTGCAAACGCTGCGGCTTATAGAACATTCTTTTATCGTATTGTTTTCGGGTTAATTTGTCCCCGCATACTCTTCGAGCAGGGCGGCGGCGCGGGCGGCGGCGCCCGGTTTGGCCTGCGCGCGGGCGGCGCGGGACATGGATTCGAGGTTGGCGTTTTCCAGGCAGGCCTGGATTTCGCGGAGCATACGGGGGCCGTCCATCTCCTTGTCGGGGACGACGCGGGCGGCGCCGGCGCGTTCGAGGGCGCGGGCGTTGGCCATCTGGTGATCGTCGGCGGCGTAGGGGTAGGGGACGAGGACGGCGGGCTTGCCGGCGGCGGCGAGTTCGGCGACGGCGCCGGCGCCGGCGCGGCAGATGAGGAGGTCGGCGGCGGCGAAGGCGCGGGGCATGTCGTCGAGGAAGGGCACGACTTCGAAGGCGGGGTTGGCGATCGAAGCGCTGATTTCGGCGTGCATGTCGCGGCCGGTCTGGAGCGTGACGGCGCAGGGAAGGCCGGGCGTCTGGGCGAGGGCCTGGGCGGCGAGGTTGAGCGTGCGGGAGCCGCGGGAGCCGCCGGTGATGAGCACGCGGGGCGGGTTGGCGCGGGGCTTGTCGGGCAGGGCGAAGAACTCGGCGCGGACGGGCAGTCCGGCGAGTTCGGCGCGGCCGGCGGGGAAGTAGGGGAGGGCTTCGTCGAAGCTGACGAGGGCGCGGCGGGCGAAGCGGGCCAGGCGGCGGTTGGTCATGCCGGGCATGGCGTTGGGTTCCATCAGGACGACGGGGATGCCGGCGCTGGCCGCGGCGAGCACGACGGGCGCGGCGGCGTATCCGCCCATCGAGAAGACGCCGGCGGCGCGGTGGGCCTTGAGGATGCGGCGGGCGGCGAGGATGGAGGCGGGCAGTTCGACGAGGGTGCGCAGGCGCCGGACGAGGCCGAGGCCCTTCAGGCCGCCGATGGCGATCCATTCGATGGGGAATCCGGCGGCGGGGACGAGCTTCGCCTCCATGCCGTTGCGGGTGCCGATGAAGAGCGGGCGGTGGCCGCGGGTGGCGAGTTCGCGCGCGACGGCGATGCCCGGGATGACGTGTCCCCCGGTGCCGCCGCCGGCCATGACGAACACGCGCCCGGACATCAGCCGACGTTCTCGCTGATGTTGAGCAGGATGCCGAGCGAGGCCAGCGTGGCGATGAGCGAACTGCCGCCGTAGCTGATCATCGGCAGCGGGATGCCCTTGGTGGGGCCGAGACCGAGCACGACGGTGATGTTGAACAGCGCCTGGAAGGCGATGGCGATGGTGAGGCCGAGTGCGAGCAGGCGCCCGAAGTCGTCCGGTGTGAGGAGGAATATTCGTATGCCTCGCCAGAGGATGACGAAGTAGCCGAACAGGATGGCGCCGGTGCCCCAGAGGCCGAGCTCCTCGCCGATGACGGCGTAGATGAAGTCGGTGTGCGATTCGGGGAGGTAGAAGTGCTTCTGGCGGCCGTGCATGAGGCCGAGGCCGAGGACGCCGCCGGAACCGTGCGCGATCTTGGCCTGGCGAGCCTGATAGCCGGTGTCGGAGACCGAGGCGGAGGAGAGGATGTAGGGCTTGATGCGGCCGGTGAAGTCGTACTTGTCGACCTTCTCGAAGGTCGGGTCCACCATCTCGACGACGCGGCGGAGGCGGTAGGCCTTGGAGGCGATGGCGATGGTCATGCAGACCATGGCGAGCGAGGCGGCGGTGAGCAGGAAGCGGCGGTCGAGGCCGGCGACGTAGAACATGGTGACGGCGGTGACGGCGAGGACGACGGCGGTGCCGAGGTCGGCGATGGCGACGAGGAGGAAGAGCAGGCCGAGGAGGAGGGCGGCGGGGCGGAGGGTGAATTTGGCGTCGTTGATGGCGGCGTGGCGCCAGGTGAGGAAGTAGGCGAGGAAGATCACCATGGCGGGCTTGGCGAGTTCGGAGGGCTGGATGTTGCCGAGGCCGATGGGGATCCAGCGGTGGCGGGGATCGACGAAGTAGGCCACCGGGAGCAGGAAGAGCACGACGGCGAGCGGGCCGAACGCCCAGCCTTCGTTGAGCAGCTTGGGATAGTTGAAGCGGCGCAGCAGCATGAGGGCGACGAACCCGGCCACGGCCCAGCCAAGCTGCATGAGCACGTGGTAGTACGGCGGCTTCCCGTAGAGGACCTGCGAGGTGATCGAGGAGGCGGAATAGATCATGATGAGCCCGATGGCCACCATGCAGGCGACAGTGGAGAACAACGTCCAATCCATTGTCAGGCGCTTCGACATAGCTACAACTCCGTACTTATAGGCTGCGAACGATTTCTTTGAACGACCGGCCGCGGTGTTCGTAGCTTTGATACTGGTCAAAGCTCGCACAGGCGGGGGATAACAATACGATGTCCCCGCGCGCCGCAAGCCGGCGCGCCGTGCGAATAGCCACATCGAGCGTATCGCAATCGGTGAGGGGCAGGGAAGGGTCCGCCTCGGAAAAATGGCGGCGGATGATGGGGGCGGCGGCGCCGATCAGCAGGATGCCCTTCGCCTTGGGGGCGAGCAGGGGGGCCAGCGGGCGGTAGTCGCTGTTCTTGTCCTTGCCGCCGAGGATGATCCACAGGCCGCCGGGGAAGGCGGCGATGGCCTTTTCGGCGGCGTCGACGTTGGTGGCTTTCGAGTCGTTGTAGTACTTCACGCCGTCGAGTTCGCAGACGAATTCGATGCGGTGTTCGACGCCGGGGAAGGAGCGGACGGCGGCGGCGATGCGGTCCGGGGCGATTCCGGCCAGCCAGGCGGCGGCCGCGGCGGCCATCACGTTTTCCACGTTGTGGCGGCCGGGCAGGGGAATGTCGGCGACGGGCATGAGCGGCGCGAGGCCGAGCCAGACCTGTCCGCCGGAACAGGCGACGCCGCCTTCGGACGGCGCGTCGAGGTTGAACCAGACCACCTTGGCGCGGGTGCGCGGGGCGAGGCCGCGGCTGTTCGGCTCGGCGGCGTTGAGGATGGCGAAACCGGATTCGGTCTGCGTCTCCACCAGGCGGGCCTTGGCGTCGATGTAGCGTTCCATGGTGCCGTGGCGGTCCAGGTGGTCCGGGGTGATGTTGAGGACCATCGAGATGCCGGCGCGGAAGGTCTCGACGGTCTCGAGCTGGAAGCTGGAGAGCTCGAGGACGACGGTCGATTCGGGCGTGGACGGGGCGACGAGGTCGGTGATGGGGACGCCGATGTTGCCGCCGACGAGCGTGGGCAAGCCGGCTTCCTTGAAGATGTGGCCGGTGAGGGCGGTGGTGGTGGTCTTGCCGTTGGCGCCGGTGATGCCGATGATGTGGCCGCGCAGTTCGGCGGCGGCCAGTTCGAGTTCGCCGACGATGCGGACGCCGCGGGCGCGGGCGCGTTCGAAGATCGGCAACTCGAGCGGCACGCCGGGGGATTGGACGATCAGGTCGAAGCCGTCGGAGTCGGTCTCGCCCTGGCCCACGACCGGGAAGCCGATTTCGGGCGGCTGCGGTTTCGTGTCGGAGAGCGTGACGCGGGCGCCGCGGGCGGCGAGGAACCGCGCCGCGCCGAGGCCGGATTTGCCGGCGCCGACGACGAGGACGTTTTTGTCAGCGTAAGGGTTCATCGCAGTTTCAGGGTGGTGAGCGCGAACAGGGCCATGATGAGGCCCATGATCCAGAAGCGGGTGATCACCTTCGCCTCGTGCCAGCCGAGCAGTTCGAAGTGGTGGTGCAGCGGGGCCATGCGGAAGATGCGCTTCTTGCGGATCTTGAAGCTGGCCACCTGGAGCACGACGCTCATCAGTTCGATGACGTAGACGCCGCCGATGAACAGCAGCAGCGCTTCCTGCTTGATGAGCACCGCGACGGTGCCCATGGCGCCGCCCAGGCCGAGCGCGCCGACGTCGCCCATGAAGACTTCGGCCGGATGGGCGTTGTACCAGAGGAAGCCGAGCGAGGCGCCGGTCATGGCGCCGCAGAAGATCGTCAACTCGCTCGCGCCGGGAAGGCGGACGATGTCGAGATAGGTGGCGAACTCGCGGTGGCCGGAGAGGTAAGTGAGAATCGTCATCGCGCCGGCGGCGATGACCATCAGGCCGATGGCGAGCCCGTCGAGACCGTCGGTGAGGTTTACCGCGTTCGACGACCCGGCCAGCACGATCACCAGAAACAGGAAGAAGAACGCGAAGGCGAACGGGTAAGTGAGCGGGTTACCGAGCCAGTCCGAGATCAGCAGGTCCGGCTTGAACGACTTGAAGAACGGAATGTTCATGCTGGTGGCGTAGCTGTTGCGGGCGTGCAGCGCCAGCAGCATCAGGCCGATCAGCACGGAGCACAGCACCTGCAGCGCGAACTTCTTGCGCGCGGTGAGGCCGAGGTTGCGCATCTTCTTCACCTTGGTGAAGTCGTCGTAGAAACCGATGGCGCCGAACGAGCAGAGGCCGAAGAGCGCGATCCAGATGTAGGGGTTGGTGAGGTTGCCCCAGAGCAGCGTGGGCCCGACGATGGCGATGACGATCAGCAGGCCGCCCATCGTCGGCGTGCCGGCCTTCTTCTGGTGCCCGGTGACCTCTTCCCGGATGTGCTGGCCGATCTGGAACTCGCGCAGCTTGCGGATGAGCCAGGGGCCCAGCCAGATGGAGATGAACAGCGCCGAGAGGCTGGCGAACGCGGTGCGGAAGGTAACGTAGCCGAACAGGCGCGCGGGGCCGAAATGCGGGGACAGTTTTTCAAACAGGAGCCAGTAGAGCATTATTCGGCCATGAACCTTTCCAGGGCTTTTTCCACGCGGGTGCCCCGCGAGCCCTTGCACAGCACGGCGTCGCCGGGCCGCGCGAGCGACCGCAGCGCTTCGCCGGCGGCGGCGGGCTCTTCGAAGAAATACGTCTCGACGCCGCCCGCTTCGGCCGCCGCGGCCAGGTGGACCGCCGCGCCGCGGATGGCCACCACCGCGTCGATGCCCCTCGCCGCCGCGTAGGCGCCCACCTCGCGGTGCATCGCTTCAGCCCACGGACCCAGCTCCAGCATCTCGCCGAGCACGGCGATGCGGCGCCCGGCGGGCAGCGCGGCCAGCGTGTCGATCATCGCCTTGGCCGCTTCGGGATTGCTGTTGTAACAGTCGTTCAAGATGGTAATGCCGTTGTGGACCAGTCGTTCGCCGCGCATCTTGC
>CAYMTH010000124.1:0-10047 GCA_964393235.1 uncultured Solibacteraceae bacterium
AAGGGGAAAGCCACGGACGCATTGCGAGTCGAACTGGAGTCGGCGCGGGCCGCGCTGGCGGAGGCGCAGCGCGAGTTGCGCGACGTGGAGGGCCTGCTGGAAGAGGCGCGGGCGGAACGGGAGCAGATGGAGCGACTGGTGGAGATCGCGCGAGCACGGGAAGACGAGGTGCGCCGGGAGAGAGCGCGCGGCCTGGCCGAATTGGCGGCGCGGGAGCGGTTACTGGTGGCCGAGAACCGGGCGTTGCGGGAGGAGGGGTTACTGCAGTCGCTGCGACGGCGGCTTGGTAACTTATTCTCGTAATGCTGTCGCCGTCCAAGTTGCGTATCGCGGTGAACCTGCGCCAATACTACCGGGGCAAGATCGGGGGCATGGAGAACTATGTCCGCAACGTTCTTGGGGCATTGGACCGGCGGCACGCGCTGACGATCTGGGTACACCGGGAAGAGGTGGAGAACGTGCGGGCGTTCGCGCCGGGAGCGGACATCCGCGGCATCACGCATCAGGAAGGCGCCGCGGCGATCGACAAAGGGCTGCGGGCCGGGCCGTTCGACCTGTTCTTCTGCCCGCTGCTGGTGCTGGAACCGCTGGTGGTGGACGTGCCGTCGGCGGTGATGATGCCGGATGTGCAGCACGAGTTTTTTCCGGAATTCTTCGACGAAGGGGTGCTGCAGTGGCGGCGGCAGACCTACGGGCCGAGCGCGCTGAACACCGACGTGCTGTTCACGCTGAGCGAACACGCCAAGTCGACGATCGTAGAGAAGTTCCGGATCGATCCCGCGAAGATCGTGGTGATCCACCTGGACGCGGATACGCAGTTTCGTGAGCCGGTGCCAGACGAGCCTTCGGCCGCGTTCCGGGCGCTGGACCTGCCGGCGCGGTACCTGTATTTCCCCGCCAACTTCTGGCCGCACAAAAACCATCTGAACGTCTTCGAAGCGCTGCGGCTGGCGGTGGACGCCGGCGAGCGGGATTTGCACCTGGTGTTGAGCGGGTCACCGGACGGGGCGGAGAAACTGCAGGCCGAAGCCGCGCGGTTGGGACTGCGGGACCGGATCCACTTCAAGGGATATCTGGACCGGAAGGTGATCCCGGAGGTATACCGGCGCGCGGTGGCGCTGCTGTTTGCCACGAAGTTCGAGGGGTTCGGCATTCCGCTGCTGGAGGCGTTCTATACGGGCACTCCGGCGATTACGGCGCGGGGCGGGAGCTGCGAGGAGGTTGCCGGGGATGCGGCGCTACTGGTGAACCCGCTGGAGCCGGAATCGATCGTGGAAGGCATTTTGCGAATCGCGCGGGATCCGGAGTTGGGCCGGGAACTGGCGGCGAAGGGCGCGGCGCGGGTGAAACAGTTCTCCTGGGACCGGGCGGTGGAGTTGACCGAAGCGGCCTTCGAAGCGATCACGGCGCCGGGGTATCAGCGTCCGCACCGGATCTCGGTCGAGGAGTGGCCGCGGATCGGCATTGTTACTCCGACTTACAACATGGCGGGGTTTCTGGAAGAGACGATCACCAGCGTCCTGTCGCAGAATTACCCAAACCTCGACTATATCGTCATGGACGGCGGCTCCAAAGACGGCACGGTGGAACTCTTGCGGAAGTACGAGGGGAGGCTGCGCTGGGTTTCCGAGCGGGACAAGGGGCAGGCCGACGCGATCAACAAAGGCTTTCACGCGCTGACGGGCGATATATTCGCCTATCTGAACGCGGACGACACTTACCTGCCCGGCGCGCTGGGGACGGTGGCGGAGCACTTCAAGAAGAACCCCGGTGTGGGCATGATCTACGGCGAGGCGTACCACGTGGATGTTAGCGGAAAGATACTGGACCGCTACCCGACGCAGCCGTTCGACTATTACACACTGAACAACCAGTGTTATATCTGCCAGCCGGCTGCGTTCCTGCTGCGCGAGGCTTACGGGAACGCCGGCATGATCAAGGTCGACTTGCATTACGCACTGGATTACGAGCTATGGATCCGGGTGGCGAAGATGTACGGCGTCAAGAAGGTCGATGAGTATCTGGCGACCTCGCGCATGCACATGGACAACAAGACGCTCTCGGCGCGGCGAAAGGTCTACCAGGAGATTATCGGCACGGTGAAGGCGCAGTACGGCTACGCGCCGTACGAGTGGCTAAACGGGTACGCGTGCTACCTGATCGACGGGAAGGATCAGTATTTTGACCGGTCGAAGCCGTCGCTGCGATCTTACGCGCTGAGCCTGGCGCTGGGCTTCTATCACAACCCGCACAACCTGCGCCGCTACTGGGCGGAGTGGCGCAAGATGACCGGATTCGGCGGCCAGTTTACGGGGCGCTGGGAGGACGGCTGGATTTCGAAACGATACGAGGGCGAAGTGCAGGTGGGCGCGGACGCCGGAACGCTGCGGATCGCCGGGCGGCACTTCGCGCCGATCGAAGGGCTGCGGCTGCGCGTACGGCTCGACGGGAAGACGCTGGCGGAGAAGTACGCCGTGCCGGCCGGTCCTTTCGCGCTCGAACTGCGGATGCCGGAGCAGAGCCGGGGACGGCAATGCCGGCTGGAGATCGAAAGCAACCGGACGTGGCGGCCGCGGGAGGGCGGCGATTACCGCCAGCTATCCTGCTTGATCGACTCGATCGAGGCCGAGCCGTGAGCGAGCCGCTGGTCACGATCGTCACGCCGTCGTTCAACCAGGGGCACTTCATCCAGGCGACGATCGAAAGCGTCCTTTCGCAGGACTATCCGCGCATCGAATACATCATCATGGACGGGGGGTCCACCGATCCAACGCACGACGTGGTGAAGCCTTATCTCGACCGGCTGACCTACGTTTCCGAGAAAGACCGGGGCCAGACGCACGCGATCAACAAGGGCTTGCGCCGGGCAAAGGGCGAGATTGTGGCGTACCTGAACTCGGACGACACGCTGCTGCCGGGAGCGATCCGGCGGGCGGTGGCGGCGATGGGCCGTCATCCCGAGGTCGGGGCGATTTACGGCGATGGGTATCAGATCGATTTCGACGGACGGGTGAAGCAGAAGTTCCCGTTTACCGAACCGTTCAATTTGTGGAAGCTGACGTTCGTGCTCGACTATATTCTGCAGCAGTCGGTGTTCTTCCGGCGCGCGTGCGTGGAGGAGGTCGGGTGGTTTAACGAGGACCTGCATTTCGGGATGGACTGGGACATTCTGGTGCGGCTGGGAAAGCGGTACGGGCTGGCGTACGTGCCGGAGGAGTTCGGCTGCCTGCGGGAGTACGACGCGGCGAAGTCGTTTGCCGGGGGCGAACGGCGTTTTGCCGAACTGGCGCGCCTGTTGCGGGAGCAGACCGGCGAGATGTATCCGCCGGGCTGGTGGTTTTACGGCCTCGATACGTACGACAAGATCTGGAGCGAGCGGGTGCGGCGGTGGATTCCAGGGCCGCTGGGGCGCTACATCGCGATGCGGCTGGTGCATCTTTGCCGCGCGAAAATCGACCGGGTGCAGCACCGTTCCCAGGGAATCTACACGGACGGCTGGGCGTCGCGAACCGTGAATTGGATGATGCCGGCCTGCTACTCTCACGCGGCCATCCGCGGCGTAATCCCCGGGTGGGCGAGGCCGTTGGCGCGACAGCGCTTCCGCGTGTACGTAAACGGGCGGTTGGCCGCCGAATCGGCGCCAGGGCCGGGCGAGTTCGAAATCGTCGTGCCGCTGCAGCAGACGGCGGAACCGCGGGCGGCGGTGCTCCGGGTGGAATCGGCGGCGGCGGTGGTTCCGGCGCGAGAGGGCGCCGGCCCGGACACGCGCGAACTCTGCTGGCAGATCCTGGGCTTCGAAGGCCGCCGCTAGCCGGCTGACCGCGCCGGCAGCGGCACACCGACGGCCTGGCAGTCCGCCTCGACCATCTCCCGGATCATCTCCTCAAACTGCTTGCGCGGTTCCCAGCCGAGTACGCGGCGCGCCTTGGAGGCGTCGCCGCAAAGAGCTACAGACTCGCCGGAGCGGAAGAAATTCGGGTCGGTGACGACGTGGTCCTGCCAGTTGAGGCCGGCGCATTCGAAGGCGATCCGCACGAAGTCGCGGACGGAGTGAAGGCGGCCGGTGGCGATGACGTAGTCGTCGGGTTCGGGCTGCTGGAGCATGCGCCACATGGCGTCGACGTACTCACGGGCGTAGCCCCAGTCGCGCTCGGCGTCGAGATTGCCGAGGCGGAGCTCGGTAGCCTGCCCGGCGAGGATGCGGGCAACGCCGGAGGTAATCTTGCGCGTGACGAACTCGTGCCCGCGGCGCGGCGATTCGTGGTTGAAGAGAATGCCGCTCGAGGCGTGCAGGCCGTAGCGTTCGCGATAGTTGCGCACCAGTTCAAAGCCAGCGACCTTGCTAATGCCGTAGATGGAGCGCGGGCGGAACCGGGTTTGCTCGTTCTGCGGGGCGGTGGCGGCATTGCCGAACATTTCCGAGGTACCGGCGAAGTAGAATCGGCACTGCGGGACCAGGTCCTTCAGCGACGCGAGCAAATAGTGGGTGCCGTTGATATTGGTGGTCAGCGTCGAGAACTCGTCGTCGAATTCGTAGCTGACGAAGCTTGCGGCGGCCAGGTGATAGCACTCATCGGGGCGGATCTTCGCGACCGCATTGAAAATGCCGGCGTAGCTTTCGAGGGAGGCGGGTTGGAGGTGAATGCGATCCAGAATCGGCAGCAGGCGTCCGAGCCGGTGCTCCGGAGCCTCCAGCCCAACGCGGCGGACGAGGCCAAAGACTTCATACCCCCGCTCCAGCAGATCCTCGGCCAGGTACGAACCGTCCTGGCCGTTGACTCCGGTAATCAGTGCACGTTTTTGAGACATGGATTCCGTCGGCCATCCGAGAGCGCTGCCTTACCGAATCAGCATGCCCAGCCGGCGCGCCACCCAGGTTTCATTCCAGCGGCGAACAAAGGCACCCAGACTCATGATACCGGCCCATTCCTTCCAGAACCGCACCGGAGACGACCAATTCAAAAGGGTACCAACTATCAGGCTGAAAACAAACTTGGTGAAGGACGGGCGCAGAGGCTCGAAGAACTGGTCGCGTTGATCGAGCAGGAACGACGCGTAGCTGTGCGCCCAGCGGAACGGCACGTAGCCCTGGTAGCGACGCAGCGCGCGGCTGGCCTCCTCGAAACCCACGGTGCGCTGCCGCAGCGTCTTGTTGGCGCGGTGCATACGGGAATTCGCCAGCAAGGCGTCGATCTTCAGCAACCGGTGCGATTGGGCCATCCGGAGCCAGAGTTCATAGTCGAAGGCGACCTGGTACTCGGTGTTGAACCCGCCCAACTCACGCAGGATGCCGGTTCGCAGGAAGCAGGACGGCTGGCAGATGTAGCAGGACTGGCTCAGGGTCTCGCGTTCGAACGGTTCGGTAGGGTAGGTATCGATCCGTTTTCCATCGCCGTCGATCCAGTAGGCGTTGCCGTAAACGCCAGCCACCTCGGGCCGGTTCTGCAACCAGTGGACCGCGGTCCGGACGGCGCCGGGGAAATAGGTATCGTCGGCGTTGATGTAGGCAAAGATTTCGCCCTTCGCCGCCGCAAGCCCCTTTTGCAGGGCTTCGGCGACGCCGCCATCGGGCTCGACGATCAGGCGCATCCGGTGGGGGTGCTGCGCGACGTAGCCGCAGATTACTTCCGCCGTGCGATCCGTGGATCCCCCGTCGACGAGAATATATTCGATATGCGGGTAGTCCTGGGACAGCACGCTCTCAATCGTGGAGGCGATAAACGACTCCATGTTGAGGCAGGGAGTAATAATCGTCACTAATGGGAGCTTTGGTTCCATCACTTCATGAGTCAGTCAATGTCATCCAGAGGCATCATAGATTTTACTGCCGGAGATCCAAAGCCAAGATCTCACCCGCCACGAAATCGCCGATTCGGACGGAACCCCGGAAGCCCGTCAGGCCTCGGTTCCGCTCGTTTCCTATCCGAGCGGAAGCCTAAGTATATCACCGGAATACGAATCTGTATCCACCGATTTCGGGAAGGCCGCCGATGCACCGCTTGACACTCCCGGCGCCGGTTTCTATGCTGGTGTTGAATGCAACTGACTTTCAATAAGGAAGCTCTCCCGATCGACGATCCGTCCGTTTCGGCGGGCGGCAGCCTTGTTGACCTCCGCGCCGGGCAGGCGGCAATCCTCGAAAGTCTCGATCTTTCGGAGGATTTGAGCCGGCGGCTGATGGAACTGGGCTTTTTTCCCGGCGGGGACGTAGTTGCAGCCGGAAGTGCACCTGGCGGGAACCCGCGCGTTTATCGGGTGGACGGTTCGGAAGTCGCTCTGCGAATTGAGACGGCTCGTTCCATCCGTGTCCGGGCGGGGTCGATCCGGGCCGCTCACGGCGCGGACAGCCATCCGGTCCGGTCATGAGCGCCGGCGATTCCTGCCACGACCTGTCCGCCACGTCATCGCCGGGGGCCGGACTCGATCCGGACGTGCGATCGCGACAGCGCTATGTCGCCCTGGTCGGCCCTCCCAATGCCGGCAAAACCACTCTTTTCAATCGTTTAACCGGGCTGCGGCAAAAGGTGGCGAACTTCCCCGGGGTCACGGTGGAGCACCACGTCGGCAAAGCGCGCACCGCTTCCGGCCGCGACGTTTTCCTGATCGACCTGCCCGGAATCTACAGCCTGCAGCCGCGCTCGGAGGATGAGGAGGTGACGCGCGACGTCCTGCTCGGGCAGAAGCCCGAACTCGGCCGGCCCGACGCCGTGATCCTGATCCTCGACGCCACCAATTTGCACCGCCATCTGCTCCTGGCCGCCCCGATCCTCAGCCTGGAACTGCCGACGCTGGTAGTCCTGAACATGGCCGACGACCTCGCCGCGCGGGGCGGCAGCGTGGACCCAGCCGCGCTGGCGGCGCAACTTTCCTGCCCGGTGGCGTTGATCAGCGCCGCAACCGGCATGGGCGTCGACAAGGTGGAACAGTTTCTGGAAGGAAGCAGCGCGCGGCCGCCATCAACGGCCAAACGCGTCGAACTGCCCGTGCTGCAGGACCTTCCCGGCTGCCGCCGCTGGGCGGGGCAGGTGGGCAGCCAGAGCGATTACCGGGCGCCGGCGCCGCCGATCTGGACGCAACGCCTGGACCGGTTGTTTCTCCACCCGATGCTGGGCCCGCTAACCTTTCTCGCCGTCGTCGTCGCGGTATTTCAATCGATCTTCAGCGGCGCGCAGCCGGCCATGGATGCCGTCGAAGCCTGGATCGGGCAGTCCGGCGCGTGGCTCGGCGCGGCGTTGCCGGAGGGATTGCTGCGCGGTTTCCTGATCGAAGGCGTCTGGGCGGGCGTCGGCTCGGTGGTCGTCTTCCTTCCGCAGATATTGCTGCTCTTTCTGTTCATCGGCATTCTGGAAGACTCCGGCTACCTGGCCCGGGCGGCGCTGATCGCGGATCGTACCATGGCCATGGTCGGACTGCAGGGCAAGGCGTTCATTCCGCTGCTGTCCGCCTATGCCTGCGCGGTACCGGCGATCATGGCCACGCGCACGATCGAGAACAAGCGCGACCGGCTGGCGACGATCCTGATCGCGCCGTTCATGACCTGTTCGGCTCGCCTGCCGGTGTATCTGTTAATTATCGCCGCGTTCATCCCCGACCGTCCGCTGCTTGGCCCTATTCTCGGCACGCAGACGGCGGCGATGCTGGGCCTCTATGTGCTCGGGTTTGTCGCGGCGGTCGCGACGGCGCAACTGCTTCGGTCGACGGTGCTGCGCCAACAGAAGAGCGTTTTCGTGCTTGAACTGCCGCCCTACCGGATGCCCAACGTACGGTCGCTCGCGTTGCGGCTCTATGACCGGGCCATCGTCTTTCTGAAGCGGGCCGGCACGGTGATTCTCGCGGTCTCCGCCGTGCTTTGGATTCTGGCGCATCTTCCGTACGAGAACGGCAAACCGCCGGAACTCGAGCGGAGCTACGCCGGCCAGATCGGGCACGCCGTCGAGCCGGCCATCCGCCCGCTGGGTTTCAACTGGAAGATCGGCGTTGGGCTGGTGACGTCGCTCGCGGCTCGCGAGGTGATCATCGGGACCCTGGGGACGATTTACGGCATTGAAAACGCAGATAAAGACTCGGTAAATCTGCAGGACGCGCTGCGGAAGGACCTCTCTCCGCCCGCCGCCGTGGCGCTGCTTGTCTTTTTCGCCTTTGCGATGCAGTGTTTTTCTACCATCGCGGTAGTACGCCGGGAGACCGGCGGGTGGTTTTGGCCCGCCATACAATTTCTTTATATGGGTGTTTTTGCGTACTTTTCCGCATGGAGTACCTACGTGCTCCTGAACCGCTAGTTCCAGGCGCGTACCGGGCATCCGCGCCAGCGCCAGAGAATACACCCCTTTTTTCATAGACTTACACGCCAAACCAAAGTACTGGCCGGACGCAATAGAAACGCAATGCGACCGTCCAGGTACCAGGGCTATAATTTCTTTCCGGTTACGAAGGGTCCATTGGCCTCCACTTAGGCAATCTCCAAAATCCCGGTATGCGCTACCTGTACTCCCTTATCGCCGTGGCCGCACTGTCGTGTTCGGCCCTGGCGCTCCCGGTCACCCCGGTGGTCATTCAAGACCAGCTAGAAATCCAAAACAGCGCCGACGTCATCGGAGACCCGGACCTGTTCGACATCGATTACCTGAAGATCTCGAGCCCCAACGGCAACAATCTGCAGGTGGAAATCCGTTTCAACTTCGGTGGGGGCACTTCGCTGAGCCCTTTCACTATCCCCGGCTTCGCGCCGACCCTGAACGTCGGCGACCTGCTCTTCCGCACGGCGAACAATAACTACGCCTATGTGTTGAGGAGCCACAACGGCCTTGTCAGCAATGGACTCTACCAGATCTCCGGCACGCAGACCGCGCAAACCGTCCTCGGCAACCCGGCTGGTTCCTACCGCAATACCGCGCCCGTCTGGGCGGACCCGAACGGCGCCCAACTCCTCAGCACCGGCAGCGCGAGCATCTCGACGGTCAACAACCGGGCCACGAACCTGCTTGCCACCTTCATCATCCCTCTGTCGATGTCGCTGGTTGGCGAGTTCAACAACGGCTTCGATGTCTACTTCACGGCGGCCACCTGCGGCAATGACGAGGTACTCGGCTCAGTTCCCGGCTCGGAAGTTCCCGAACCGGCTACGTGGGCGATGATCGGCGCCGGCTTCCTGGCCATCGGCCTGCTGCGCCACCGGCGCAACTAAGTCGCGTCGGAGAGCGCATGATAAAGTGGGGTTGTGCCCGAGCGGCACAACCCTTTTTTCGCGTCTACCCATGCATAACGTCATCATTATCGGCTCCGGCTGCGCGGGGAACACCGCCGCCATCTATACCGCGCGCGCGTCTCTGAAACCATTGGTCATCGGCGGCCATGAGCCCGGCGGCCAGCTTTCGATCACCTCCGAGGTCGAAAACTTCCCCGGCTTCCCCGAAGGTGTGCTCGGACCGCAACTCGTCGAGAACATGAAGTTGCAGGCCGAAAAGTTCGGCGCGGTCTACCGGCACGGCACCGTCGAAGAGGCGATCCTCACCGAACGGCCGTTCCGGTTGAAGATCGACGGGGTTTGGGAAGAGACGCGGACGCTCATCATCGCTTCCGGCGCCTCCGCCCGCTGGCTCGGACTCCCGAACGAGTACAAACTGATCGGCAAGGGCGTCAGCTCCTGCGCCACCTGCGACGGCTTCTTCTACCGCGGCAAGGAGATCATGGTGATCGGCGGCGGCGATTCGGCGATGGAAGAGGCGAACTTCCTCACCCGCTTCGGCAGCCGCGTGACGCTCGTCCACCGGCGCGACCAGTTCCGCGCCTCGAAGATCATGGTGGACCGCGTGATGGCGAACCCGAAGATCGAGGTCATCCTCAACACCGTCGTCGACGACATCTACGACGTCAACGCCGGCATGGTGACCGGTGTGCGCCTCCGCAACATCGCCACCGGCGAAGCCTATGATCGTCCGGTCGACGGTTTCTTCGTCGCCATCGGCCAGGTGCCCAACACGAAGTTCCTCGGCAACCAGATCACGCTCGACGGGGACGGCTACATCGTTTCCCAGGGCGGCGCCCGCA
>CAYMTH010000125.1:0-10028 GCA_964393235.1 uncultured Solibacteraceae bacterium
ACAAACATGATCCCGTGCGGCAGCTGCGTATAAAACTCCATCCGCTCCAGCATCCGGTCCGTAAAGCCCAGCTTCCGCAAATCGTAAAACTGTTCCCCCGCCGACCGGTCCAGCAACCGCATCACGACGCTTTCCCCATACAGCGTCGGAAGCGTCGAAACACGCAAATCCACTTCCCGCCCCAGCGTCTTGACTTTAATACGGCCATCCTGCGGCAACCGCCGCTCGGCGATGTTCAACTTCGCCATCAGCTTCACGCGGCTGATGAGCGCGGCCTTCATCTCCTTCGGCGGCTGCTCCTGTTCGTACAGCACGCCGTCGATCCGGAACCGGATCCGAAACGACTTCTCAAACGGTTCGATATGAATATCGGAGGCCCGCTTCTCCACCGCCGCCGCGATCGTGGCGTTCACCATGCGGATCACCGGCGCTTCGCTCGCCATGTCCCGCAGGTGCTCCAGGTCTTCGTTCCCCGGCGCGCCGTCCCCGAAATCGGCCTCGGTCTCCGTCCGCGCCGCCGCCTGCCCGTAGTGCTTATCGATCGCCTCGAGGATCTCCCCCTCGGCCGCCAGCACCGGCGAAACCTTCAGCCCCGTAAACCCGCGCACCCCCGCGCTCGTCTCGAAGTCGAGCGGGTCCGCCATCGCCAGCGTCAGGCCGTTTTCACTCAGCCCCAGTGGCAGGCACTTGCTCTGCCGCAAAAACCGCCCCGCCAGCCCGTCGGTCTCCGGTGCCGAAAAGTTCGCCCCGTCGATCGCCACCAGCGGCAGCCCCAGCTGCTCGCTCAGCGCCGCCAGCACGTCCCGCTGCGCCACCAGGCCCAGCTCCACCAGCAGCCGTCCGATCTTCTCCCCGCGCTCTTTCTGCAGCTCCAGCGCCCGGTCCAGGTCGTCTTGTTGAATCAGACCCTTCGCCAGGAGCCGTTCGCCCAGGCGCATTTAGTATTCCCGCACCTGGATCGCCGCTTCCAGCGCCGCCCGGTCCGCCTTCGCCGTCAAAAACCCGAGCAGCGTCCGCCGCTCCGCCTGCATCACGATCTGCGTCGGCAGCCCCGCCACGTCCTCGTGCGGCATGTGCAGCAGGCTCACGCTCAGCACCATCCGTTCGTTCACCGGCACCGGGTCCATCACCCCCGCCGCGTTGACGAGCATCTCCCGCATCGCCGTCCGCAGCACCGGCAGCCGTTCCAGCTTAAGCTTCCGCAGCTTCTGCCGCTCCGCCTCCGGCAGCGACTGCCGGAAAGGCGTCAGCCCCGGCCCCTCGGCCAGGTTCACCCGCGTCGTGAACACACACCCGTACCCATCGAGGTAAACCCCGTGCGTGTGCCCCAGCAGCAGGTACCGCTCGCCGGGAAACAGCGCCTCGATGCGCTTGTTCATCGACACTTCGACCGCCGCCACCAGCCCGCGGTTCACCGGCGCCGCAAACAGCGCGCACGCCAAAAAACTCAGCAAAAGGATCCGTCTCATTGCACCCCACCCCCACCGCTCTGCGCGAGCGAAACCAGCATCGCGGCCTGCTTTTCCCGGAACAGCGAGTAGCTCGCCTCCATGGCCATCTGATCGTCGCGCCGCAGCCGGTCGTACTTGCCCTCGGCCTCTTTCATGGCCGCCGCCAGCTGCATCCGGTGCCGCCGTTCGGCCTGTTCCAGAGCCACCGGCAGCGCCTTGGCGACCTCTTCCGAAATCCGCTGCTCGAACCGCGCCTGGTCGAACGCCACCGGCGCCGTCCCAGCGATGGGTTTCGGCTGCATTGCCCCGTGGGCGAGGATCGCCCCGGCCAGCAGCGCCGCCGACGCGAAGCCCATCCGCGGACCCGAGCTCAGCCACACCTGCCACCACTTCGGTTCAAAGACCTTGTCCGACACAAATGCGATCCGCCGCGGCATCTCTTCTTCCCGCAGCGAGAACAGCGCCGACTGCGTCACCTGCAGCCGGGCGAGCTCTTCCCGCAGATCCGCATCGGCCGCGCAGGCAGCTTCCACGGCCCGCCGTTCGGCCTCCCCCAGTTCCCCGAAAACATAGTCTTTCAATATTTCCGCTGTAATCTTCATAGCGTATTCCCTGGTCGGGCCACGGGTGCCAGCGTGTCTTTCAGCAGGTCGAGCGCGGTATACAACCGCGACTTGACTGTGGAAAGCGGGCACTCCAGAATCTCCGCCATTTCTTCGAACTTGAATCCCTGATAAATCTTCAGCACGACCGCTTCCCGCTGATCCGGGCTCAGCCGCCGCAGCGCCGCGTCGACCGCGAGCGCCGTCTCCACCGGCAGCATTCCCCCGCCCATCTCTGGCGGTATAGCGTCCAAATCGTCTTCCGGCTTTTTCTTCCGGAGGAGCGAGTAGGCCTCGTTATGCGCAATCCGGTACATCCACGGCGCGAACCGCGCCGGGTCTTCCAGTTTCCGCAGGTTCTGGTAGACCTTCAGCAGGACATCCTGGCAAAGGTCGAGTGCATCCTCCCGGTTCCGTACGAGCCGTAGCAAGTAATTGAAGACGCGCTTCTCCCACCGCGAAACGAGGAGATTGTAGGCATCCACATCTCCCCGCTGCGCTTTCAGGATCAGGTCGCGGTCTTCGACTTCCCGGAAGATCAAGGGGTTGCTCTCACCAATAATGACGCACCCCCCGCCCAAAAAGTCGAAAAATCCCCCACCCCGCCCCTTTTCCACACTACCTGGAAGCCAGATTTTTCCGACCGTCTTCGCCATTTTCCCTTTTCATATCAATCATCTACAGCCATCTCCCCACGCCACTTTTCCACAATTTTTCCACAGTACCTGGAAGCCAGACTTTTCCGACCACCTTCTACAGATTTCCCCTCCCCGCCACCCCGTTCACAACATTCTTCCCCAGCCAAATCAATAACTTACCCATTTTCGCTTCCCCCCGCCCGGTATAATGAAGGTAGAAAGGCCCCGCGCGGTTTCCCCGCCGGGGCCTTTCCTATTTCTACCCGAAAGGTACCCAATCGTATGTTGTCTCAACCCGAACGCGCCGCCATCGCCCGCCGCAATGGCGCCCTTTCCCGCGGTCCCAAAACCGACGCCGGCAAGGCCCGCTCCTGCCGCAACGCCATCACCCACGGCCGCCGCGCCACCACTCTCGCCGCCTTCGTGCCGCCCGAGTCCGCCCTCCTCCGCGCCGAGGACCGCCAGGCCTTCTTCCGTCTCCACGAACAGAACCTGGCCAAATACCGCCCCGCCGACCACGCCGAAGCCGCCGTCGTCCGCGAAATCACCGACCTCCAGTGGGCCAACTACCGCATCGCCACCGCCCGCCAGGCCCATCTCAATCGCGAACTCGAACTCCACCACACCATCGAGGTGGCCTACGAGTTCGCCTTGAATCTCAAGTCGATGACCACCCTCCGCCACGAGTACACCGCCAACGCTCGTCTCATCGCCCAGGCCGAACGCCGCCTCCGCGACCTCCAAACCTCCTGGCCCGCCGCCGAGCCGCTCCAGGAGCCCGAACGAACCGAACCGGAGCCGCCGCAACCCGTTGAAAACACGGATCCATCCCCCGTCCGGACCATCCACTACAGCGGCCCCCTCACCCGGACCGTCCTCGCCGTCTACAAGCGACTATTCCCGGTCCAAACGCTCAGTTTCGTCGAATCCGGGCTCCGCAAAACCATGTAACCGCGGCCCCATCTCCGCCCCCGCCCCCCCACCCGCACTCGAAGTGTGTCCACGCGCTACCCTGTAAAAAAGAACTCCAACTTCAGGTGGTGCCCATCGTGCGTCCTCTCCTCCTCGCGGCCCTCGCCGCCGCCCTCGCCTTCCCGCAGGCCCTCCCGCAAGGCGTCAAAACCAAAGCCTCCCTCGCCGGCATCACGGAATACGAATTCCCCAACGGCCTCCGCGTCCTCCTCTACCCCGACGCCTCCAACCCCAAGGTCACCGTCAACATCACCTACCTCGTCGGCTCCCGCCACGAAGGCTACGGCGAGTCCGGCATGGCCCACCTCCTCGAACACCTCCTCTTCATCGAAACCACCAACGGCCGCCAGATCAAGAAGGAGCTCGTCGACCACGGCGCCCAGTGGAACGGCACCACCTGGTACGACCGCACCAACTACTACGAAACCGTCCCCGCGAACGAAGAGAACCTGAAGTGGGCCCTCGGCCTCGAAGCCGACCGAATGACGAAGGTGAAGATGGAAAAAGCCATCCTCGACACCGAAATGACCGTCGTCCGCAACGAGTTCGAACGCGGCGAAAACTCCCCCGCCCGCGTCCTCGAAGAACGCGTCATGTCCACCGCCTTCCTCTGGCACAACTACGGCAAGTCCACCATCGGCTCCCGCGCCGATCTCGAGCGCGTCCCCATCGACCGCCTCGCGGCTTTCTACCGCAAATACTACCGCCCCGATAACGCCGTCTTGACCCTCGCGGGCCAGCTCGACACCGCCAAAACCCTCGCCCTCGTCGCCGATACCCTCGGCCGCATCCCCCGCCCCGCCGAGCCCGTCCAGAAGACCTACACCGTCGAACCCGTCCAGGACGGCGAACGCTACGTCGAACTCCGCCGCGTCGGCAAGAACCAGGAGCTGATCGTCGCCTACCACGCCCCCGCCGCGGCCCACCCCGACGCCGCCGCCCTCCGCGTCCTCGCCGGCATCATGGGCGGCGGCGGATTCCGCTTCTCCGCCGGCGGCCCCGGCCTCGGCCGCCTCTCCAAAGCCCTCGTCGAAAACAAAAAGGCGCTCTCCGCCTCCATGTCCTTCCAGGCCCTCCACGACCCCGGCGTCGTCACCGTCGAAGCCGGCCTCAACATGGAACAGTCCCTCGACGACGTCCGCAAAACCGTCTTCGAAACCATCGACGGCATCGTCAAGGAACCGCCCTCACAAGAAGAACTCGACCGCGCCAAAAACCGCCTCCTCCAGTCCATGGACCAGCGCCTGACCGATTCCACCATGCTCGCCCTCGGCATGACCACCCCCATCTCCCAGGGCGACTGGCGCATCCTCTTCCTCGAACACGAGAACGTGAAGAAGGTGACCGCCGACGACGTCGTCCGCGTCGCCCGGACGTACTTCAAACCCTCCAACCGCACCGTCGGCGTCTTCCTCCCCACCGCCGAGCCCGACCGCACCGCCGTCCCCGAAACCCCCGACCTCGAAAAGGTCTTCTCCAACTTCCGCACCGACGTCAAGGTCGCCCAGGGCGAGGCCTTCGAACCCACCCCGGCCAACATCGAAAAACGCCTCATCCGCAAGAAGCTGTCCAACGGCCTCCGCGTCGCCATCCTGCCCAAGAAGACCTCCGGCGACAAGATCTACGCCGCCATCGAGCTCCACTTCGGCGACGAAAAGACCCTCGCCGGCCAGTCCGCCGCCGCCCAGATGACCGCCGCGCTCCTCATGCGCGGGACGAAGACCAAGAACCGCCAGCAGCTCCAGGACGCGATCGACAAGCTCAAAGCCCGCGTCTTCGTCAGCGGCGGGGGCGGCGGTATGCGCGGCGGCGGCGCCCCGGTCTCGGTCTCTGGCATCGGCGCCTCGGTCGAAGCGGCGTCGGAGAACTTCCTCCCCGCCCTCCGCCTTGCCGCCGAGATCCTCAAGGAGCCGGCCCTCCCCGAATCCGACTTCGACAATATCCGCCGCCAGCGCCTGGCCGCGCTCGACGCCTCCCGCACCGAGCCCTCCGCCCTCGCCATCCAGGAACTGCAGCGCCGCATCAACGTCTACCCCAAGGGCCACCCGCTCTACGCCGGCTCGGTCGACGAACAGACGACCGAACTGAAGAACCTCACCCACGCCGCCGTCCGCGACTTCTACGCCAAGTTCTACGGCGCCCGCAACGCCGAACTGGTCGTCGTCGGCCCCGTCGACCAGACCGCCCTGCTCGCCGAAGCCGAAAAGCTCTTCGCCACCTGGGCCGGCGGCGCCCCGTTCACCCGCATGTCCGGCACGCACAAGGACATCCCGGTCTTCAACGAGAAGATCGAGACCCCCGATAAGGAGAACGCCCAGTTCTACGCCGCCCTGCGCCTGCCGCTGAACGACCAGCACCCGGACTACCCCGCGCTCGCCGTCGCCGATTACATGTTCGGCGGCACCATCGCCTCCCGCATGCCCAACCGCATCCGCAACCGCGAGGGCCTCTCCTACGGCGCCCGCTCGAACGTCCAGGCCCCCGCCGAGGGCACCAACGGCCTCTTCTCGGCCACGGTGATCGCGAACCCCGCGAACATGCCGAAGGTCGAGAAGTTCTTCCTCGAGGAGATCGAACTGGCGCGCAAGGACGGCTTCACGGCCGCCGAACTCGCCGCGGCGAAGAAGGCGTTGAAGGACCAGTCGGCCGTCGGCCGTTCGCAGGACCAGGCGCTGCTGCGCACGATCGCCGCCCGCGAGAGCCGCAACCGCACCCTCGCCTGGGACGAGCAGATGGAGGCGCGCATCCAGGCCGTGACGCTCGACGAAGTGAACGCGGCCTTCCGCAAGTACATCGACCCGGCCCGCATCTCGATCGTCAAAGCCGGCGACTTCAAGAAAGCCGGCGTCTGGCAGTGACCCCGCTGCTGCTCGCCGCGGTCCTCTCGGGAATCGTCGTCGATGCGTCCGGCGCGTCCATCGCGGGCGCGCAGGTCACCGCGGCCGAACAGCGCACCACACAGACCAACGAACGGGGCGAGTTCCGCTTCGAGAACCTCCCCGCGGGCAGCTACCGGCTCGAGATCCGGATGCAGGGATTCTTCCTCGAACGGCTCCCCGAAGTCACCCTCGCGGCTGCCGACGACGCGCGGCTGCCGACCGTAACCCTGCACGTCGGCATTCCGCTGCCGCCGGGCTGCGACTACTCGCTGCAGCCCCCGGCGTTCAAACGCGCGCCCGCGCCGAGAGCCTCGTTTCGCGGCTGGACCGCCACGCGCGGCGAGACGGTCACCCTCGGCGACCGCACGGTCCAGGCGCGGCGCGATGGGTTCTTCGAGTTCCCCGACCTCGCGCCAGGCACTTACACCTTCCGGGCCGGGAGCGGCTTCACGATCCGGAAACTGCGTATCCGCGCCGGGGAGGCGGTCGAGCTCGACGGCTGGATCACGCCCGAATCCACGGACCGGATCCTGCGCGAGCCGAAGCGCCGTCAGCCAGTGATCTGCCTCTGATGGAAACGCGGCGGGGTTCGCGCGCTTCTATGTTGCAGGTAAACTGAAAAGAGGACTGCATGCGTACACTCGGGGTTGTTTTTGCCGCTACGGCGATGTTCTTTACCGGCTGCTCTTCCGCGCCGAAGGAGACCGCCGCCAAGAAGGAAGAGCCGAAAGCGGCGCCGGAGCCGCTCACCGGCCGCAACGCCTTCTTTAAGGTCTATGTCACCGCCCGCAGCTGGGCGCCCGACGTCCAGTGCCTCAGCGTGCACAGCATCCCGCTGTCGGAAGTGAAAGCCGAGCCGGGCAAGTCCGGCGCCTGGCAGGTCACCGTCGTCTCGCCGTCGAAGATGCGGAAACGCACCTACACCTGGTCCGCCGTCGAGGCGCAGGGCAACCTGCACGCCGGCGTCTTCGCGGGCGCCGAGGAAGCGTTCAACCCGAACTCGAAAGCGAAGCCGTTCCTGATCGCCGCGCTCAAGACCGATACCGACGCCGCCTGGAAGGTGGCGCAGGAGAAGAGCGCCGACTACATCAAGAAGAACCCGGACACGCGGATCAACTTCCTGCTCGAGCTCGGCGACAAGCACCCGAACCCGGCGTGGCGCGTGATCTGGGGCGACTCGGTGGGCACCAGCGGGCGGTCGGTGTTCGTCGACGCCTCGCTCGGCACCTATCTGGAAACGCGGCACTAATATGACCGTCACCGCCGCCGATGTACTCGCCGCCGCGGAGCGAATCCGCGGGCTGGTCCGCCGGACGCCGGTCGTGCGCGTCGATGTGTGCGGGCTGGAACTGTACCTGAAGTGCGAGAACCTGCAGGACGCGGGCGCGTTCAAGCTGCGCGGGGCCACGAACTGGGTCCGGACGCTCGACGCCGAGGCGCTCGGGCGGGGCGTGATGGCGTACTCGTCGGGCAACCACGCGGCCGGCGTCGCGCTGGCGGCGCAGCGCGCGGGCACGAAGGCCCGGGTGGTGATGCCGCATGACGCGCCTCGGGTGAAGGTCGAGAACACGGCGTCGTTCGGGGCCGAGATCATTACCTACAACCGGTTCACGGAAGACCGGGAGGCGATCTGCCGGTCGCTGGCGGCCGAGACGGGCGCAACCGTGATTCCGCCGTTCGACCATCCGCTGACCATCGCGGGGCAGGGAACGGCGGCGCTGGAACTGCTCGAGGAGGAACCGGGGCTCGCGGCGCTGGTCGCGCCGCTGGGCGGCGGCGGGCTGATGGCCGGCTGCAGCCTGATTGCGCGGCACATGTCGCCGTCGATCCGGCTGTTCGGGGCGGAGCCGGAACTGGGCAACGACACCTGGCTGTCGTTTCAGGCCGGGGAGCGGAAGGAGATTCCGCCGTCGGAGACGATCGCCGACGGGCTGCGGTCGCCCGCGCCGGGGAAGCTCACCTTTCCGATCTTGAAGGAACACCTGGAAGCCATCGCGCTGGTGAGCGAGGACGACATCCGGTTCGCCGTGAAGTGGCTGGCGACGAAGGTGCATCTGGTGGTCGAGCCGTCGGGCGCGGTGCCGGTGGCGGCGATCCTCAAAGGAAAATTGCCGCCCGGGATACGCCGGATTGGCGTGATCCTTTCGGGCGGCAATATGGAGTTGAGCCAGCTGGCCGGCTAGAACGCGTAACGGAGCGCGAACTGGATTTCGCGCGCCGGCTGGGTTGAGGTGATGGTCCCGAAAGCGTTGTTGGAACGGGTCGGGTTCGGGGTTCCGAAGTTCGTCTTGTTGAAGAAGTTGAAGGCTTCCATGCGGAACTCGAACTTCTGGGATTCCGTGATGCGGAAGTCCTTGTGCAGACCGAAGTTCATCTGGTGATAGCCGGGCGCGCGGACGATGTTGCGGCCGGCGTTGCCGAAGGGCTTCGAGACGTCGGTCGGGATCTGCACGGTCGCCGGGTTCAACCACATCGCGGCCGAACGCTGGCCGGCGGGAAGCACAGGATCGCCCGTGATGTTCGGCCGGTAGGTCGGGGCGCCGGAGACCTGGAACGCCGCCGCGGGGCCGTAGTTCAGGTTCACAGGCACACCGGACGAGGCGAAGTTGATGATCGACAGGCGCCAGCCGCCGGCGACCAGATCCGCGGCGCGGTTCCAGTTGTCGCCGAACTTGTGGCCCTTGCCGACCGGGAGATCCCACAACATCGTCGTCGTGTTGTTGAAGGGCTGGTCGTAGCCGGAGAGGCCTTTTTCCTGCGCGAGGTTCAGGTAGTTCACGCGGGAGTTGTCGCCGTTCTGCGCCTCGAGGTGGCCGGAGGCATTGTCGATGGCCTTGGACCAGGTGAAGGAGTTCAGGAAGTAGAAGCCATTGGCGAAACGGCGCTCCACCTTGGTCTGCAGGGCGTGATAGTTCAGGTAGCCGCCCTGGAAGGCCGACTGAATGAAGCCGTAGGTCTGGATGGGGCGGCGGGCCTGGAGGGAGAGGTTTTCGCCGACGTTGTTCGGGCGGGCCTGGTTGAGGTCGCCGAGGATCATGAGCTTGGAGGCCTTGGTGCCGACGTAGCCGAGATCGACCACCCAGCCCTTGCCCACTTCCTGCTGGATGGAGAAGTGCCAGTTCTGGTTGTAGCCGGTGCGGATGTCGCGCACGATGTGGTTGGTGCGGACGTTGATCTGCCGGATGTTGGCCAGCGACAGGAAGTTGTTGGGGTAGCCCTGCTCGGTGGTGCGGAAGCAGGTGTTGGGGCCCTGGTTCTGGTTCGTGCAGAGCGGGAGGCCGCCGGAAACGGTGGGCGGGAGCTGTGCCTCGACGGTCGGGTTGAGGACCCACGGCAGGTTGTAGGCGAGCAGGTTCTCGCCGCCCATGCGGTTGAAGTGAATATAGGAGACGCCGTAGGCGGAGCGGATGACGGTCTTGGGGAAGATCGTATAGGCGATGCCGAGGCGGGGGGCCCAGTTGTTCTTGTCGGGGTTGACGAGGGCGC
>CAYMTH010000126.1:0-10007 GCA_964393235.1 uncultured Solibacteraceae bacterium
AGCCGGCGTGCTCGACGCGGATGCTGTAGCTGGCCGGGTTCAAGTTCGGGGCCACGTAATCGCCGTCGGCGTTGGACATTGTCTCGAGCGTGGCGCCGGTGCCGGCGTTGGTGACGCGCACCTTGGCGCCCGCGATGACGGCGCCGGTGGCGTCGCGGACGGTGCCGACCAGCCGGCCCGTAATGCTTTGGGCGGAAAGCCCGCTCGCCGCCAGGGCGACGAGTACCGCTAGACGAATCGACATCATAAAGACCTCTCCTCGATTTGGTTGGATGGTGGGCTCCTGACGGAGAGCCTGATGCGCCGGCACGCTAACATAGGCCAGTGCCGCGCGAGCGAGATTAAGAAAGAATAGCAAAGTTAATGCACACCGCAATCGCGATCTTGACCATCGTGGCGGGCAGTTTTCTCGCCCTGCTGGTCCATGAGGCGGGGCATCTGGCCGGCGGCCTTTCGGCCGGCTTCCGGTTCCAGTTGCTCACCGTCGGGCTGATGACCTTCGTCCGCGAGGGCGGGCGGATCCGCTTCCGCTGGAACTTCGACTGGAAGCTGATGGGCGGCATCGCATCGGCGCTGCCGGGGCCGGGCTGCGACGTGCGGCGGGGCGCTATGCGGCTGGTGCTCGGCGGGCCGCTGGCGTCGATCGCGCTGGCCGCGGCGCTGCTGCCGGCGGTGCCGTTTCTGCCCCGCGCGTCGAAGCCGGGGGCGGCGACGGCCGGGGCGACGTCGCTGCTCATCGGCATCGTGACGATGATCCCCGGTAAGACCGGCGGCTTCCTGACCGACGGGGCGCGGTTCCTGCAACTGCGCCGGGGAGGGAGGGAGGCCGAGCGGTGGCTGGCGCTGTCGACGGCGATCGCGGCGAGCCAGTCGGAACTGCGCCCGCGCGACTGGCCGCTCGCGGCGGCCGAGACCGACGGGTGGATGGACGGCTCGATCGACGCGATCGCGCTGGCCAGCCTGCTGTACTGGCGCGACCTCGACCGCGGCGACGCGGCCGGCGCGCGTCGCTGGATGGACGCGATGCTGGCCGGGGCCGAGGAGATGCCGGAGCCGATGCGGTCGGCGATCTATCTCGAAGCCGCCGTCACGGGCTGGCGCGGCTATCTGGACCGTGTGAAGCCGTCCTCGCTGCTGCCGGCCTGGGGCCTGGCGCGCTCGGAGGCGTTCGTACTGTCCGCCGAGGGCCGGGCGGCGGAGGCCGCCGCCCGGCGCGACGAGGCGCTGCGCCTGCTCGACCGCGAACCGCCCAGCGGCGCGACCGCGTTCGTGCGCGACCAGCTGGCGGGTGTACCCTAGTCTCCAAATGCGTCTCCGGATTGCCTCCCTTGCGTTGCTCATTGCCAGCGCCGCGTTCGCGCAAACCCCTAACCTCGACCAACTGAAGAAAGACGCCATCGCCGGCGTCGACGCCCGCGCCAAGATGGTGCAGGAGATCGTCGACTCCGTGTTCAGCTTCGGCGAGCTAGGCTTTCAAGAGTACGAGACCTCGAAGTACCTGACCGCGATCCTCGAGAAGAACGGCTTCCGCATCGAGCGGGGCGTGGCTGGCATGCCGACGGCGTGGGTGGCCACATGGAGCCACGGCGGCGCCAGCGCCAAGCCCGTGATCGGCATGATCACCGACCTCGACGGCATCCCGCGCGCGAGCCAGAAGCCGGGCGTGGCCTACCATGACCCGCTGATCGACGGCGCCCCCGGACACGGCGAGGGGCACAACTCGGGCAACGCGGTGAACGTCGTCTCCGCCCTCGTGCTGAAGGATCTGATGGTCAAGCACAACATCAAGGGCACGCTGAAGCTCTACCCGGGCGTGGCCGAGGAGATCCTGGGCAGCAAAGCGTTTTTGATCCGGGCCGGGCTGCTGAAGGACCTCGACGTCATGCTGGGCTGCCACGTCGGCGCGGAGCTGGCCACCTCGTGGGGCCAGCCGGCCAACAACTCCGGGCTCGTCTCCATCCAGTTCACCTTCAAGGGCGAGGCGGCGCACGCGGCCGGCGCGCCGTGGAAGGGGCGCTCGGCGCTCGACGCCGTCGAGCTGATGAACACCATGTGGAACATGAAGCGCGAGCACCTGCGGCCGGAGCAGCGGTCCCACTACGTGATCACCAACGGCGGCGACCAGCCCAACGTCGTGCCCGAGGAAGCCACCGTCTGGTACTACTTCCGCGAGCAGGATTTCCCGCGCATCAAGGAGCTGCAGGAGTACGGGCTGACGATGGCCAAGGCGGCGTCGATGGCCACCAGCACGACGGTGAGCCACCGGATCGTCGGGTCGGCGTGGCCGTACCATCTGAACAAGGTGGTGGCCGAGACGCAGCAGAAGAACATCGAGCTGGTCGGGATGCCGAAATGGACCGAGGCCGACCAGACGCTGGCGCGCGAGGTGCAGCGCGAGGTGCGGGCGCCGAAGGTGGAGCCGCTGCACGACAAGGTGAAGCCGCTCGAGGCGCCGCAGCCCTGGAAGGGCGGCGGCACGGACGATATCGGCGACATCAGCTGGAACGTGCCGATGGTCTACATGCGCTTCCCGGCGAACATCCCGAACCTGCCCGGGCACCACTGGGCGAACGCGATCTCGATGGCGACGCCGCTGGCGCACAAGGGCTCGGTGGCCGGCGCAAAGGTGCAGGCGACGACGGCGCTGGACTTCCTGCTGAAGCCGGAGCTGGTCGCGGCCGCCTGGAAATACTTCCGGGAGGAGCAGAGCAAGGACTTGAAGTACACGCCGCTGATCGGCGAGAGCGATCAGCCGGCGATCGAACTGAACATCGACAAGATGGCCCGGTTCCGCGAGCGGATGAAGGCCTTCTACTACGACCCGGCGAAGTATCCGACCTACCTCGACCAGCTGGGGATTACCTACCCGACGCTGCGGAAAAAGTGACATGAACCGACGCTCCTTTCTTCAGGCGGCCGGGCTGAGCGCCTTCGCGGCGCCGGCCAGGCGGCCCAATTTCGTTGTGATTTTCCTCGACGATTCCGGCTGGGCGGATTTCCACCCGTTCGGCAAGCCGCCGTACCCGACGCCGAACGTCGAGAAGCTGGCGAAGCAGGGCTGCCAGTTTCACCAGTTCTACGTGCCGCAGGCGGTGTGTTCGGCCTCGCGGTCGGCGCTGCTGACGGGTTGTTACCCGGGGCGGACGAAGATGTTCGGGGCCCACGGGCCGGGGGCGCGGGGCGTTGACCCGGGCTTCGCGACGATGGGCCAGGTGCTGCAGAAGGCGGGCTACAAGACGGCCGTCTTCGGCAAGTGGCATATCGGCGACCAGCCGGACACGCGTCCGCCGGCGCGCGGGTTCGACGAGTCGTGCGGGCTGATGTACTCCAACGACATGTGGAAGTACCACCCGGAGCGGCCGGAAAACTATCCGCAGCCGCTGCAGTTCTGGGAGAACGGCCAGGTGAAGATCCCCGACGTGGGGAAGGAGCACCAGCCGTATCTGACGCGCTGGTACACCGAGCACGCCGTCGATTTCATTGCGCGGAACAAATCCAATCCTTTCCTGCTGTATGTGCCGCACAGCATGCCGCATGTGCCACTCTTCCGGAGTCCGGAGTTCGAGGGCAAGAGCGGGCACGGGGTGCACGGCGATGTGATTACCGAGCTCGACTGGTCGGTCGGGCAGATCATGGGCGCGCTGGACAAGGCCGGGGTGGCCGAGAACACGCTGGTCGTCTTCACCTCCGACAACGGGCCGTGGACGTCGTATGGGAACCATGCCGGGTCGACGCCGTACCGGGAGTCGAAGGGTACGGGGTTCGACGGGGGCATCCGGTCGGCCTGCATCATGCGCTACCCGGGCAAGATCAAGGCCGGGACTGTCTCGAAGCGGGCGATGTGCACGATCGACCTGCTGCCGACGTTCGCGCGGCTGGCCGGGGCGGCGCCGCCGTCGAACCCGATCGACGGGAAGGACGTGTGGCCGCTGATCGCGGGCGAGCGCGGGGCGAAGAACCCGCACGACTACTATGCGTTCGGCACGGGGCCGGTGTTCGAGGGCGTGATCTCGGGCGACGGCCGGTGGAAGCTGCACGTGCCGCATCCGTACCGCGACCTGGTCGAAGCCGGCAACGACGGCGCGGCGGGCAAGTACCGGACGAGCGAGATCGGCCTGAGCCTATACGATCTGTCGAAAGACCCGTACGAGAAAGAGAACCTGGTGGACCGGGAGCCGGCGGCGCTGGCGAAGCTGCGGGCCTACGCCGAGGCGCACCGGAAGGAGTTCTACCCGAAGCAGCTATAGGATGCCGCGGGGCGGCTTGGCGGCCGCCCCGGCTTCTTCCTCGGGCTCCTCGGCGATGGTGTCGCCTTCGCCTTCGGCGAGGAAGAGGTTCTTTTCGAGGTCGTACTGGCGGCGGTAGAGCTCGGCGTAGCGGCCGCCGGAGGCGAGCAGCTGGTCGTGGCTGCCGTGCTCGAGGATGCGGCCGTTTTCGACGACGGGGAGCTGGTCGGCGCGGGGGTTGGTGGACAGGCGGTGGGCGATGACGATGGTGGTGCGGCCCTGCATCAGGTGGGCGAGGCCGGCCTGGATGAGCGACTCGGACTCGGAGTCGAGCGACGAGGTGGCCTCGTCGAGGATCAGGATGCGCGGATCGGCGAGGATGGCGCGGGCGATGGCGACGCGCTGCTTCTGGCCGCCGGAGAGGCGGACGCCGCGTTCGCCGACGATGGTGTCGTACTTGTCGGGGAACTTTTCGGCGTACTCGTCGACGCGGGCGGCGCGGATGGCGGCCATGATCTCCTCGTCGGTGGCGCCGGGGCGGGAGAAGGCGGCGTTTTCTCCGCGGGTGCCGTCGAAGAGGAAGGTTTCCTGGAGGACGACGCCGAGCTGGGTGCGGTAGGAGTCGAGGGTGGCGTGGGCGAGGTCGACGCCGTCGACGAGGACGCGGCCGGCGGTGGGCTTGGCGAAGGCGGAGATCAGGCCGATGGTGGTGGACTTGCCGGAGCCGGAGGAGCCGACGAGGGCGGTAACGGTGCCGGGTTCGGCGACAAAGGAGACGTCGTGGAGGACGGGCTTGCCGGCTTCATATTCGAAGTCGACGTGATCGAACTCGACGCGGCCGGAGATGGCGGGCATGGCGATGTTCCGGGCGGGGTCCTGGTCCTCGCGGATTTCGGCGAGGATTTCGCGGGTGCGTTCGAGGCCGACGAGGGCTTCGGTGAGCTGGGAGCCGACGTTGACGATGCCGAAGATGGGCGCGACGAGGAAGGCGAGGAAGGCGGTGAAGGTGACGAACTCGCCGAGGGTGAGGGCGCCGGCGAGGATCTGGCGGGAGCCGATCCACATGACGAGGCCGCCGATGAGGCCGAGCAGGATGACGGCGGACTGGTTGACCGCGGTCATGAGGTTGATGGAGCGGAGGATGTTTTCGAGCAGGCGGGTGACGCCGGCCTGGAAGACGGACTCCTCGCGCGCTTCGGCGTGGTAGCCCTTGATGACGCGGATGCCGCCGAGGGTTTCGTGGAGGCGGCCGTTGATCTCCATATAGATATTGCTGCGCTCCTTGAAGTGGGGGCGCATGGAGTTGAAGGCATAGAACATGGCGGCGCCGACGGCGGCGACGATGGCGAGGGCGAGGAGGGTGAGCAGCGCCGAGGTACGGAGGAGGATGGCGAGGGAGAGGAAGGCGGTGAGGAGACCGCCGAGGAAGTCGACGAGGCCGGTGCCGACGAGGTTGCGGATGCCGTCGACGTCGTACATGACGCGGTTGACGAGCTCGCCGGTTTTGTTGCGGTCGTAGAAGGACACGGGGAGGCGGCCCACGTGGATCTGGAGTTGGCGGCGCATGTCGGCGATGACGCGCTGGGCGGTTTTGGAGAGGATCTGGGTGACCGTATAGGAACACGCCGCCTGGACGAGGGTGGCGGTAACGACAGCGGCGACGAGCGGCATCAACAGGTCAGCCTGCTTTTTGCCGATGACTTCGTCGATGAGGTATTTGGTCGACGCGGGCAGGACAAGGCTGGCGCAGCGGGCGACGACGATGAGGACGAGGCCGATGGCGAGTTTGGCGCGGAGGGGCTTGATGAGGGCCCACAGGTCCGGCAGGATGGCGCGAAGGCGCATTACCTTCGGCGGCTTATTCGGGTTAGCCATAGGTCAAATATCTGGGCCGGAAAAGCCCATTGTCTCCAATCTACCGCGCCGGGTTCAGGAAAAGAGCTATCCTGGAGAAAGGTCAAAGGATGAAACCTATTTGTTTTCTCGGCTTTAGCACGGCCGTAATTTTTTCTCAGTTGCTGGTAAACGGCCAGACCGCGGCGGCACCGAAGCCGCTGCTGGAGCAGGCCGCCGATCCGGTGGTGATTACCGCCGGGTCGTTGAAGGTAACCAAGAGCGAGTACGAAGCGTTTATCAACGCTCTACCGCCCCAGATTCAAGCCGAGGCGAAGGGCCCGAACAAGCGGAAGCTGGCCGAGCAGTACGCCGAACTGCGGATGATGGCCGAGGAGGCGCGGAAGCGCAAGATCGACCAGAAGCCGGAGATCAAAGTGCAGATGGCGCTGCAGCAGGATCAGATGCTGGCGCAGGTGCTGTTCCGGGATCTGCAGGCGTCGGCGAAGGTGGACGACGCGTCGGTGCAGAAGTATTACGACGAGCACAAAAGCGAGTACGAGGTGGTGAAGGCTCGCCACATTCTTGTGCGGTTCCAGGGTTCGCGGGTACCGGTGCGCGAAGGCCAGAAGGAGCTGACCGAAGCCGAGTCGCTGGCGAAGGCGCAGGAGATCAAGAAGAAGCTTGATGGCGGCGCGGACTTCGCGGCGGTGGCCAAGACGGACTCCGACGACACGGGCACGGGCGCGCAGGGCGGCGATCTGGGCGAGTTCGGTCGCGGCCAGATGGTGCCGGAGTTCGACACGGCGGTGTTTGCGCAGCCGGTCGGGAAGGTCGGCGATCCGGTGAAGTCGGCTTTCGGCTACCACGTGATCAAGGTGGAAGAGCGGAAGAGCAAGACGATCGCCGAGATGAAGGACCAGATCGAGAAGGCGCTGCGTCCGGAGTTGGCCAAGCAGGAAGTGGAGGCCATCAAGAAGGCCAACGCGATCGGCGTGGACGACGGGTACTTCGGCAAGGCGCAGTAAGTTTTCTGACAGTCGGCGAAGGCGCCGGCCGGGGGGTTGTTCGGACCCTCGGCCGGCGTTTTTGCGTTTGCGGTCTTTTGTTTTCAATCACTTTTGGGACCCTCCCGGGGTGGTTTTGCGGCGGGCGGGCGGGGGCGGGGGCGGCGGGGTCCAGACGCCGATGCGGGCGGGGGCTTCGCCGGATTGGGTGAGACGGCGCAGGAAGGCCTGGCGGGCGTGGGGGCAGATGGCGTTGAAGCGGGGGAGGACGTGGCGGAGGAGGTCCTCGGCGGCGTTGGAACGGGGCTGGGTGGCGGACATACGATATGGCTCCTGGAAAATGAAATCGGGACGGCGAACCGTCCCTGCTTTGAACGTAGCAGGGGGCCAGGGCACAATCGTTCAGTTCGAAATGGGATGTTGTTGATTTTTAGGGAAATATAAATTTTTGTGTGGTGTGAACCGGGTTATCGGAGAAATCCGGGGCGGAGGGGCAAAACAGGGGGGAGGGTGCAGGGGGGGGTACCTTTTCGCAGCCTGTGGAAAAGGCTGTAAGCTATTGCTGTTCTTGCGGTTAAGTGCGTCTTACAAAAGAAATATGGAAATAACGGGGAGTGTCACGAATTTTGAACGGGGAGGGGGGCGGGTGCGTATGGGAGGGAGAGTGACGGACGGACGGTATCACGCGCTGGATAGCATGCGGGCAACCATGATGATGCTCGGGGTGTACCTGCATATCGTCGTCGGGTACTCGGGCGACGGGAACTGGCCCTACATCGACCCGAACCCGACACCGGCCCTCAACTTCACGCTCGGGATTATTCACGCGTTCCGGATGCCCGCCTTCTTCGTGATTGCCGGGTTTTTCGGGTCCCTCCTTTGGGATCGGCGGGGTCCGGCCGCGTTCGCAACGAACCGGCGGGACCGGGTGCTTTGGCCCTTTCTGGTGTTCTGGACCCTGCTGTTTCCGCCGACGCTGCTCGCGGTGGCGGGACGGGAGGGGGCGGCGGCGCTGTGGGCGAGCGGGGAGATCTGGGCGCGGCTGCATCCGATGCACCTGTGGTTCCTCGAGTATCTGCTGCTGCTGTACGGGATCGGGGCGGGCATGGCGTGGTGGGCGGGACGGTGGCCAGCGGGATGGATGGAACGGATTCACCGGGTTTATCGCTGGGTTCTGGACCGGCCGATTGCCCCGCTGGCGTGGGCGCTGCTGTCGCTGGGACCGTTGACGTGGATGCGGGGGAATTTGAAAGACTGCGACGGGTTCGTGCCGGAACTGCCGATTCTGGCCGCCTATGTGCCGCCGTTCGCGTTCGGGTGGCTGCTGTATCACCACCGGGAGCGGATCGACCGGTTCGCGCGGGGGGCGTGGTGGAACCTGGCGGGGGCGGTGGCGGGATACGGGGTGTACCGGGCCGGGGCGGAGTGGCGGGCGGTGGGGAACGTGCTGTTGTGCTGGTTCCTGATCTTTGCGTGCCTGGGACTGTTTCTGCGGTACTGCGCGGGGCGGAGCGCGGTGTGGCGGTATCTCTCCGACGCTTCCTACTGGGTGTACATCCTGCATCTGCCGGTGGTGGTGGGGCTGCAGTTTGCGTTGAAGGATGTCGGGATTCCGGCGCTGGGGAAGATTCCGATCGTGCTGACGCTGTCGATGGCGATTCTGCTGGTCAGCTACGACTGGCTGGCGCGGCCGACCTGGGTGGGCGCGCTGCTGAACGGGCGGCGGTGGCCGCGGGGGTTGCCGCAGGAGGGTTAGTTCGTCAGCGGATGGGCGGACAGGGCGCCGGTGGCGTTGTCGATCAGGATCAGCGCGGGTTGGCGGAAGGCGTCAGGTTTGGCGGCCGGGGGGCGGCCGATGAGGGCGGTGTGGGCTTCGGAGGGGAGGATCTGGTCGATGTCGAGGAGCGTGGTGTCGACCTGCCAGAGGTTGCGGCCATCGGCGGTCTGGCGAGTGAGGCGGGCCGTGTTGGCGTGGGAGAAGACGAGCTGGCCGGCGGGGTTGGCGACGGGGATGGGGGTGGTGCGGGCGACGGGACGGGAGAGGGAGCCGGACTTGACGTAGGGGTCGATCTGCTCGATCTGGCGGGCGGGGGCCCACTGCGGTTCCTGGCCGAAGGGGGCGGTGTTCTCGACGAAGGTAATGGTGCCGCCTTCCTCGCCGATCAGGAGGGACGGGCGGCCGTCCTTGTGCCATTTGACGACGCGGGGCTGGATCATTTCGAGGTCGAGTCGGAAGGGGAGGACCTTCGATTTGGTGAGGTCGTTACGGTCGTGGAGGGTGACGTAGTCGAGGAAGGAGCCGATGAGAAGGTCGGGTTTGGCGTTGGGGCGCCAGGGGAAGAGCTGGGGCGCGGGGGAGCCGTAGGAGTCGATGGGGAGTTTCACGGGCGCGGCGTAGGCGGGGGCGGCGTTGGTACCGGTGTTGCGCCAGAAGTAGACGTAGCCGTGGAGGGGGCCGCGGAGCCATTCGCCCTTGGCGTTGAAGGCATCGTCCCAGCCGTAGTCGCGCCAGTCGGAGACGCCATTGAGGAGGTCGATCTTGCCGTCGCCGTCCCAATCGACGGGGAGCCAGAGGTCGTCGCGGCCGACGTGGTAGTCGCGCTTCAGGTTGAAGGGGCGGGGCTGGGTGAGGCCGTTGCGGCGGATATCGGAGAACCAGCGGCCGGGGGCGGCGGTGGCGTCGAGCTTGCCGTCGCCGTCGACGTCGCCGGTGGCGAGGTCCTTGAGGGCGGGGCCGAGGTAGACGGCCCGGTCATAGAGCGGCTTGTCCTGCGAGCCGATGTTCCGGAAGAGGTAGGTGCCGTTGTAGGGGCGGTCGGGGGAAGCGATGAGGAGGTCGATGTCGCCGTCGTTATCCCAATCGAGCGGGGCGGCGTGGGAGTAGAGGCCGACGGCGAGTTTGCCGCGGACGCCGGCGCGGCCGAAGGTGACGCGGTCACCG
>CAYMTH010000127.1:0-9961 GCA_964393235.1 uncultured Solibacteraceae bacterium
GCCTTGCGCATCCAGGCGCTGGTAGTAGCCGGGCACGATGCGGTCCAGCACCGACTTCTCGTTCTGCCCTGAGGCGGTGGTGTGGTTGTAGACCACGTCCATGCCCACGCGCAAGCCGGCGGCGTGCAGCGCCATCACCATCTGGCGGAACTCGAGGATGCGCTGGAAGGGGGCTGCCGCGTCGCTGGCGTAGCTGCCCTCGGGCACACCGTAGTGGAAACGGCTAACGGCCGCGAGGCCGTGGAGGCCGCCGTGCGCGTGATCCCCGATTTGATGATTTTCGATCTGCAGATGCCGGTCCTCGACGGATACGGCGCGATGCGGGAGGTAAGGGCAATGGAACGGTTCCGCGAGACGCCCGTGTTGGCGTTGACGGCCTATGCGATGGAAGGCGACCGGGAAAAGGCGCTGCAAGCCGGATTTACTTCCTACCTCACCAAACCGCTCCGCCTCGCCGATCTCCGCGCCGAGCTCGCCCGCTGGACGGTGGCCGCATGAGCGCCCCCCTGATGACCCTCCTCATCATCGACGACAACGCCGGCAATCTTGAACTGCTCAGTTCCGCCCTCCGCCGCCCTGACATCGAGATCCTCACCACCGCCGACCCCGAGGAGGGCCTCGACCTCGTCGCCTCCCGTCACCCGCAAATCGTCCTCACCGACCTCGTCATGCCCCGCCTCTCCGGCATGGAGGTCCTCGACCGCATCATGGCGTTCGATCCCTCCATCGACGTCATCCTCATGACGGCCCACTACTCCACCGACACCGCCGTCGAAGCCATCAAAAAGGGCGCCTCCGATTACTGGAACAAGCCCGTCCCCATCGACACCATTCGCAAACGCGTCGATCAGCTGCTCGAAACCGCCCGCCGCCGCCTCCGCGCCGCCTCGCTGCAGCGCGAACTCCTCGACACCAGCGAATTCCACGGCATCGTCGGCAACAGCCCGCAGATGTGGGACCTCTACTCCCGTATCGAACGCGTCGCTCCGCACTACCGCACCGTCCTGGTCACCGGCCAGACCGGCACCGGCAAAGACCTCGTCGCCAAGTGCCTCCACCGCCTGAGCCCCGTCTCCGAGGGCCACATGGTGATCCTCAACTGCTCCGCTGTCGTCGAAACGCTGTTCGAGAGTGAACTCTTCGGCCACGTCCGCGGCGCCTTCACCGGCGCCGTCTCCGACAAGACCGGCCTGTTCGAACACGCCCACCGCGGCACGCTCTTCCTCGACGAAATCGGCGACATGCCGCTGTCCACCCAGGCCAAACTCCTGCGCGCCATCCAGAACCAGGAGATCCAGCGCCTTGGCTCGCTTACCCCGCGCCGCGTCGACGTCCGCATCATCGCCGCCACCAACCGCGACCTCCGCCAGTCCATCATCGAAAAAACCTTCCGCGAAGACCTCTACTACCGTCTCAGCATGGTCGAAATCAGCGTCCCCGCGCTCTCCGGACGCGAGGGCGACCTCCCGCTCCTCGTTCGCCACTTCACCCGCCGCTTCAGCGAACTCTACGGCAAGCCCATCTCCGGCTGGACCCGCCGCGCCGAAATCGTCATGCTCCGCCACGACTGGCCCGGCAACGTCCGCGAACTCGAAAACGCGGTCGGCCACGCCTGCATGATGGCCCTCGGCGAGACCATCGACGTCGGCGACCTCCCGCCCTACCTCTGGGGCAGTGAGGAGGAGAGCCTCTCCGTCCCCGCCATGGCCCCGCTCGCCGCCGTCGCGCCGTCGGGCGACCTCGTCGGCCTCGAAGACCAGGAAAAGGCGCTCCTCCAGCAGGCGCTCGAAAAATGCGCCGGCAACCGCACCGCCGCCGCCCGCATGCTCCGCATCAGCCGCGACACCATGCGCTACCGCATGAAGAAGTTCGGCCTGGGGTGATCTGCTACCCTCACGTGTAATGAGGCTAGCCGTTCTCTCTCTTCTCTGCGCCGCCCTGCTCACCGCCCAGCCGAAACCGCTGGACTGGGCCGCCATCGACAAGGAGACTCTCCAGCACTTCTCCGCGCTCGTCCGCATCGATTCCACCGATCCCGGCGGCAGTGAGAAGCCCGTCGTCGATTACCTGAAAGCCGTCCTCGACAAGGAAGGCATCGAGTCGAAGATCTTCACCCGCACGAACCTCGCCGACCCCTCCCGCGTCCGCCCCAACCTCGTCGCCCGCCTCAAAGGCAACGGCAAGAAGCGCCCCCTCCTCATCGTCGGCCACACCGACACCGTCAACATCGACGCCAAAAAGTGGAAACACGGCCCCTTCTCCGCCCACCGCGAAGGCGGCCACATCTACGGCCGCGGCACCGTCGACGACAAGGACAACCTCGCCGCCGCCCTCATGTCGATCCTCCTCGTCAAGCGCCAGGGCCTTGCGCTCGACCGCGACGTCATCTTCCTCGCCGAAGCCGGCGAAGAGGGCGCCACCTCCATCGGCATCGCCTTCCTCGTCAACGAACACTTCGCCGACCTCGACGCCGAATACTGCCTCGCCGAAGGCGGCTCCGCCATCCGCACCAACGGCAAGCTGAAGTACGTCACCGTCCAGACCACGGAAAAGATCCCCCGCGGCGCCAAGCTCGTCGCCACCGGCGTCGCCGGCCATGGCTCCGTTCCCCTCCGCACCAACCCCGTCGCCCACATCGCCAAAGCCGTCGCCAAGGTCGCCGACTGGCAGTCCCCCATGCGCCTCAACGACACTACCCGCGCCTATTTCGAACGCCTCGCCACCATCTCCACCCCCGAAGAACGCGACCGCTACAACGGCCTTCTCAACCCCGAAAAAACCGACGCCATCCAGGAGTACTTCGCCGTCAACGAGCCGCGGCACAACTCCATGCTCCGCACCTCCGTTTCCCCCAACATCATCCAGGCCGGCTACCGCATCAACGTCATTCCGTCGGAGGCCGAAGCCTCGCTCGACATCCGCGCCCTGCCCGATGAGGACATGCCGAAGTTCTACGAAACGCTGAAAGGCGTCATCAACGATCCGGTCATCAAGATCGTTCCGCAGTCCGGCAGCGCCCGCCCCGCGGCGCCCCCGTCGCGCCTCGATAACGAAGCCTTCCGCGCCATCGAGGCCGTCGCCAAACGCAACTTCGAAGGCGTTCCCGTCCTCCCCACCATGGCCACCGGCGCCACCGACATGGCCTTCCTCCGCGCCAAAGGCGTGCAGTGCTACGGCATCGGTCCCGCCATCGACATCGAAGACGGCCCCAAGGGCTACGGTTCCCACTCCGACCAGGAGCGCATCCTCGAGTCCTCCCTCTACCAGTTCGTGAAGTTCCACTACGAACTCACCGCCGAACTCGCCGCCGCCAAATGAAACTCTTCCTCCTCGCCCTCGCCGCCGCGGCCCTGGCCGCCCAGATCCCCCGCCTCGAACGTGCCCCGCGCATCGACGGCGACCTCGCCGACTGGCGCTCCCACGCCTTCTCCGACGGCCTCTGGGACCTCGAACGCCTCCGCCACTCCCCCTGGTACGACCCCGCCATCAACCGCCTCACCCTCCATCCCGGCGAATCCGGCGTCGACCTCGAAGCCCGCTACTACATCGCCTGGGACGCCGAAAACCTCTACCTCGGCGCCGACGTCACAGACAACGTCAACGACGTCGCCGACCCCGCCCACGCCCCCAAGCGCTGGTACTACAAGGACGCCATCTGCTGGTTCCTCGAAGCGCCCCGCCGCGCCGCCGGCCAGAAGTTCGGCGAGGGCGATAACGCCTTCTGCTTCGTCATCGACGCCAAGCGCCCGGACTACGCCGCCTGGTGGCGCCACGGCGCGCCCGGCCGCACCTACATCGAAGAGCCGCTCCCCGCGAACGCCGTCGAGTACGCCATCCGCCGCGGCCGCAACGGCAACTTCACCCTCGAAGCCCGCGTCGCGTTGAAGCCGACCTTCGGTGCCTCCACGCCCCGCTGGACCGCCCCCCGCGAAGGCCTTGAACTCGGCATGGAAATCGTCCACACCGATCCCGACGGCGCCGATTACGGCGGCCACTTCCTCATCTACGGCCGCGGCGACGACGACGCCACCTGGGGCCGTTTCACCCTCACCGGCCCGCAAAGCCCGGTCGAACGCAAACCCAAGTAAACTGGCAAGACATGTCGCGTCTTGCTTTGATCGTCCTCGCCGCCGCGCTCCTCCCGGCCCAGGACGCCCGCCAGCTCTTCGAGAAACACTGCGCCGTCTGCCACGGTGACGGCCGCGGCACCGAGCGCGGGCCCAACCTCGCCGAGAACCGCCGCGTCCGCTCCTCCTCGATCGACGAACTCACCGCCCTCATCCGCGACGGCGTCCCCTCCCGCGGCATGCCGGCCTTCAAGCTGCCCGCGCCCGAACTCGACGCCCTCACCCAATTCGTCCGCGCCATGGGCGGCCCCGCCGCCGCCGGCTCCCACGCCGGTGACCCCGCCGCCGGCGAACAGTTCTTCTTCGGGGCAGGGAACTGCGCCAGCTGCCACATGGTCCTCGGCCGCGGCAAAGCCGCCGGCCCCGACCTCTCCCAGGTCGGCCGCGAACTCACTTTCCCTGAGATCGCCGAAGCCGTCCTCCAGCCCAACGCCTCCCTCAAGCCCGGCTACCAGTCCGCCACCGTGACGCTCAAGGACGGCCGCACCCTCCGCGGCTTCGCCCGCAACCAGAGCCGCTACAACCTCCAGCTTCAGGACCTCGCCGGCCGCTTCCACTTCTTCGCCCAATCCGAAATCGCGAAGCTCGATCTCGCCAAGTCTTCCGCCATGCCGGCCGCCAAATGCCCGCAGCCCGACTGCCGCGACCTGCTCGCCTACCTCGCCAAACTCACCGGTCCCGCCCCCGGCCAGCCCGGCCGCCCGCTGCCCAACGAATCCGGCCCCGCCTTCGCCGACATCCTCCGCCCCAAGCCCGGCAACTGGCCCACCTACCACGGCACCATCGACGGCAACCGCCACGCCGCGCTCAATCAAATCAACCCCTCCAACGTCCACCGCCTCGCGCTGCAGTGGATCTTCCCCATCAACCACAACGTCCTCGAACTCACCCCCGTCGTCGTCGACGGCGTCATGTACGTCACCGGCCCCAACCAGGTCTTCGCCCTTGACGCCCGCGCCGGCCGCACCCTCTGGCACTTCCAGCGCCCCATGTCCGGCGAGTCCAAGGGCGACCCCGCCAAAGGTACCAACCGCGGCGTCGCCGTCCTCGGCGACCGCGTCTTCCTCGTCACCGATAACGCCCACCTCCTCGCCCTCCACCGCGTCACCGGCCAGCTCCTCTGGGAACGCGTCATCACCGAGGGCGTCACCGACAAGCGCAACATCGGCAACACCGCCGCGCCCCTCGTCGTCAACGATCTCGTCGTCGCCGGCGTCTCCGGCGGCGACCTCGGCATGCGCGGTTTCCTCGACGCCTACAAGGTCTCCACCGGCGAACGCGTCTGGCGCTTCTGGACCGTCCCCAAGCCCGGCGAACCCGGCTCGGAAACCTGGCAGGGCACCTCGCTTCCCGAACACGGCGGCGGCGGAGCCACCTGGATGACCGGCACCTTCGACCCCGATACCCAAACCGTTTTCTGGGGCACCGGCAACCCCTACCCGTCCATGAACGGCGACCAGCGCAAAGGCGACAACCTCTACACCGACTCCGTCATCGCCCTCGACGCCGCCACCGGCAAGCTCAAGTGGTACTACCAGTTCACGCCCCACGACCTCTTCGATTGGGACGCCGGCCAGACCCCGCTCCTCGTCAACCGCCGCTACAAAGGCGAGGACAAGAAGCTCCTCATCCAGGCCAACCGCAACGGCTTCCTCTACGTCTTCGACCGTGTCAACGGCAAGCTTCTCCTCGCCGAAAAGTTCGTCGACCGCCTCACCTGGGCCACCGGCATCGCCAAGGATGGCCGCCCCGTTCTCGTTCCCGGCAAGGTGCCCACGCCCGAAGGCAACGTCGTCTGCCCCAACGTCCTCGGCGCCACCAACTGGCCGTCGATGGCTCTCAACCCCGACACCGGCCTCTTCTACCTCATGGCCCGCGAAGCCTGCGGCGTCTACGTGAAACGGCCCAGCTTCGTCGCCAAGAAGATCGCCGTCGAGCCCGGCCAGATGTTCCTCCGCGCGCTCGATATCGAGACCGGCCGCCGCGTCTGGGAGGTCCCGCAGATCGGCCCCGCCGATAGCTGGGGCGGCGTGCTCTCCACCGGCGGCGTCATCTTCTTCGGCGAGGATTCCGGCGCTCTTGGCGCCGTCGACGCCAAAACCGGCAGGGACCTCTGGCACATCCAGACCAACTCCTCGGCCGCCCTCGGCGACGGCCACGGCTGGCGCTCTTCCCCCATGACCTACATGGCTGGCGGCAAGCAGTACATCGCCTTTGCCGCGGGCCCGAACATCCTCGCGTTCGCGTTACCTTAAAGCGCTATAATCTCCCCCATGCGGCTTGTGAGCCTTCTCTGTCTGATGGCGGGGCTCGTCCCCGCATCGGCCAACGATTTCTTCGTGGCGGAAATCCGCCCGCTGTTGCAGCAGAACTGCGTCGGCTGCCACGGCGCGCAATCGAAGGTGGACCTCTCCTCCCCCGCCGCCATCGCGAAGTTCGTCAGGCCCGGCAAGCCCGACGAAAGCCCGCTCTACCAGGCCATCGCCCACACCGGCCGCATGCGCATGCCGCTCGGCAAACCGCAGCTCCCCGCCGCCGCTCTCGCCAAGGTCGCCAACTGGATCCGCGCCGGCGCCGAGGCCGGCCCCGCCCAGCACTGGGCCTTCACCAAGCCGCAGCGCCGCAACCCGCCCGCCCCCGGCAATCCCGTCGACGCCTTCCTCAACGTCACGCTCAAGCGCGAAGGCCTCACGCCCGCCGCCCCCGCCGACAAGCGCACCCTCCTCCGCCGCGTCTCCGTCGATCTCACCGGCCTCCCGCCCACGCCCGCCGAAATGCAGGCCTTCCTCACCGACCCCTCCCCCAACTCCTACGAAAAAGTCGTCGACCGCCTCCTCTCCAGCCCCCGCTACGGCGAACGCTGGGGCCGCCACTGGATGGACATCTGGCGCTACTCCGACTGGTACGGCTACCGCCGCTCGAACGAGGTCCGCAACTCGCAGCGCCACATCTGGCAGTGGCGCGACTGGATCGTCGAATCCCTCAACGAGGACAAGCCCTACGACACGATGGTGAAGCACATGCTCGCCGGCGACGAACTCGCCCCCAACGATCCCGCCACCCTCCGCGCCACCGGCTACCTCGTCCGCAACTACAAACGCTTCGATCGCGACGGCTGGATGCAGGACGTCATCGACCACACCGCCATGTCCTTCCTGGGCCTCACGCTCAAGTGCGCCCGCTGCCACGACCATAAATACGATCCCCTCACCCAGGCCGATTACTATCACTTCCGCGCCTTCTTCGAACCCTATGAAGTCCGCATCGATCGCGTCCCCGGCGAAGTGAACGTCGACAAAGCCGGCCTCGCCCGCACCTTCGATGCCAAGGCCGACACTCCCACCTACCTCCACATCAACGGCGACGTCCAGAACCCCGACAAGTCGAAAACCTTCGCCCCCGCCATCCCCGCCTTCCTCGGCAAAGCCCCCGCCGCCCAGCCCGTCGCCATCCCCCTCGAAGCCCGCTATCCCGACATCCGCTCCTTCGTCCACGACGACCTGAAACGCGCCGCCCGCGCCGAGCTCGACAAGGCCGAAACCCCCACCGCCAAACGCGCCGCCGCCGCCCGCCTCGAAGCCCTCGAAGCCCGCATCGCCGCCGACCTCGCCACCCACGCGAAAAACGAAAACGCCGACGCCCTCGCCAAAACCGCCCTCACCAAAGAGCGCCACGCCTACGTCCTCACCGCCGAGGCCGACCTCGAGCGCGCCCAGCAAAAACTCGCCGACGCCCTCAAGGCCACCAAGCCCGACGGCACGGTCGACGAAAAGAAAATCACCGCCGCGAAAAACGAGCTCGACAAAGCCGTCGCCGCCCTCGCGAAGAAGCCCGAAAAATATTCGCCCATCGGCGACCTCTACCCCGATCAGTCCACCGGCCGCCGCACCGCCCTTGCCAACTGGATCGCCTCGAACGACAACCCTCTCACCGCCCGCGTCGCCGCCAATCACATCTTCGCCCGCCACTTCGGCCGCGGCCTCGTCGAAACCGTCCACGACTTCGGCACCTACGGCCGCCCGCCCTCCCACCCCGAACTCCTCGACTACCTCGCCACCGAGCTCATGCAAAACGGCTGGCGCATGAAGCCGCTCCACAAAATGCTCGTCATGAGCGACGCCTACCGCCGCGCCTCCGCCGGCGTCGAGCCCAAGGACCCCGACAACAAATTCTTCTGGCGCATGAACCCGCGCCGCATGGAAGCCGAAGCCGTCCGCGACGCCGTGCTCTACTCCGCCGGCCACCTCGACGAAGCCCGCGGCGGCCCCGAGGTCGACGAAACGAAGGAGCTCGAATCCCCGCGCCGCAGCCTCTACATCCGTCAGGCTCCCGACATCCGCGCCGAGTTCCTTGCCCAGTTCGACGCCGCCAATCCCAACGAGTGCTACCGCCGCGACGAAAGCGTCATCCCGCAGCAGGCGCTCTCCCTCGCCAACTCCCGCCTCACGCTCGAACAGGCCCGCCGCCTCGCCGCCAAGCTCCCCGCTGAGAAGTTCCTCGATGCGGCTTTCGAAACGATCCTCAACCGCCCGCCCTCGGCCACCGAACGCGACGAGACCGCAACGGTCCTCGTCCAGCAGTCCAAACGCCTCGCCGACCCGTCGAAACTCAAGCGGTTCGAAACCGGCGAACCCACCCCGCTCAAGCCCGCCGCCGACCCGGCCCAGCGCGCCCGCGAAAACCTCGTCCACGTCCTGTTCAACCTCAACGAGTTCGTCACCATCCGATAAGCCACCATGAAAAGCCGCCGCACCTTCCTCACTGAAACCGCCCTGGGCTTCACCGGCCTCGCCCTCAACGCCGCCGAAACGAAGCCCCACTTCGCCCCCAAGGCCAAGCGCGTCATCTGGCTCTTCATGATCGGCGGCGCCTCGCAGATGGAGACCTTCGACCCCAAGCCCGCGCTCAATAAATACGCCGGCAAAACCATCGCCGAAACCCCCTTCACCGACGTCGAAAAAAGCCCCTACAACAAGAAGAACCTGCGCGAAGTCATCGCCGGCATCCACTCCTCGCCGTCCATGATCTACCCCATGCAGATCGGCTACAAGAAGCGCGGCCAGTCCGGCATCGAGGTCTCCGACTGGTTCCCCCACGTCGGCGGCATGATCGACGATATCGCCGTCGTCCGCTCCATGTGGACTACCGACAACAACCACGGCGCCCAGCTCCAGTTCCACACCGGCCGCCACGTTCTCGAAGGCCAGTTCCCCACCATCGGCGCCTGGGTCCACTACGGCCTCGGCTCGCTCAACGACAACCTCCCGCAGTTCGTCGTCCTCGGCGAGCCCATCGATTCCTGCTGCGGCGGCCCCTGGGCCCACGGCGCCCACTACCTCGGCCCCGAGCACGACGGCGTCCAGCTCAAGGTCGACGCCAAGAACCCGCTCCCCTTCGCCTCCCCCGGCCCCGACGTCTTCCAGGAGGAGCAGGAGCGCGAGTTCGCCCTCATCGACAAACTCAACCGCGCCACGCAAATCCAGTACCCGCACGACCCCGCCCTCCGCGCCCGCATCAAGTCCTACGAACTCGCCTTCCGCATGCAGACCGCCGTGCCCGATGTCATGCGCCTCGACCGCGAAACCGAAGCCACCCGCAAAATGTACGGCCTCGATGAAAAGGTCACGCAGCCCTTCGGCGAGATCTGCCTCTCCGCCCGCCGCCTCGTCGAGCGGGGCGTCCGCTTCGTCCAGATCTTCCACGGCGCGGGCGGCGCCGGCGCCTGGGACGCCCATTCCAACCTCAAGACCGGCCACGAAAAACTCAGCCTGCAGACCGACAAGCCCATCGCCGGCCTGCTGCAGGATCTAAAGCAGCGCGGCCTCCTCGACGAT
>CAYMTH010000128.1:0-5672 GCA_964393235.1 uncultured Solibacteraceae bacterium
CGTCCGTCAGCGACCGGATCACCATCCGGTGCGACAGCTTGATGTTTCCCGGGTCGTTCTCGTCGATCTTCGGTTTGGCCGCGGCCGCCAGGGCCGCCGCCGGCAAAGAGAGTAAGGTGCGGCGTCGCATGCGCCGCTAACCTATCACACCGGATGGACGCGCCGCGACTCCAGGTACTTGCCCACACCCACCACCACCAGCGCCCCCAGCGCCTGCACCCCGTACTCCACCCACGAAGACGGGTGCAGCGCCCCGTGCACCACCGGGTCGGTAATGATCATCTCCGCCCCCACGCGCCCCAGAATCGCCGCCCCGATCCACACCACGATCGGGTACTTGTCCATGATCCGCGACAGCAGCGTCGACGTGAAAATCACGAACGGAATGCTCAACCCCAGCCCGAACAGCAGCAGCCCGAAGTTCCCCTTCGACGTCCCCGCCACCGCCAGAATGTTGTCGGTCGACATCGTGATGTCGGCCACCAGGATGTACCAGACCGCCGTCCAGAAGTTGTGCGCGTGCCGTCCGGTCTCTTCCTCCTCGGCCGCGTCCACCAGTAGCTTGATCGCGATCCAGAAAATCAGCGCCCCGCCCACCAGCTTGATCCACGGCGTCTGCAACAACTGCGCCGCGAAAAACGTCAACCCGATCCGCAGCACCACCGCCACGCCCGCGCCGATCGAGATCCCCAGCTTCCTCTCCTTCGGCGTCAGCGTTTTCACCGCCATCGCGATCACAACGGCGTTGTCGCCCGCCAGCAGCAGGTCGATCAGAATGATGGTCAGGATGTCGAGTAGGAGTTGAAGGGACAGTTCCGGCATGCAGGAAAACAGACTCATCGAAAGATAGCACGATTCCCCTTTACTCCCCCCGCCCGCCCGCCTAGACTGTGGGCAGAGAGGATTCCGTGCTGCAGTTCGGTCCCTACATTCTGGACCCCGCGGCTCGTATTCTCAGCCGCGATGGACAGGCCGTCCACCTCGCCCCCAAAGCCTGCGAGATCCTTGTCCTGCTTGCCCGCCACAGCGGAGATGTCGTGTCGAAAGAGACGATTCTCGCTTCCGTCTGGCCCGATGTCTCCGTCGAAGAGGGCAACCTCACCCAGCAGATCTCCCTCCTCCGCAAAACCCTCGGCCCCGCCCCCGGCGGCGGTCTCTACATCGAAACCATCCCCAAAACCGGCTACCGCTTCCTCGTCCCCGTCGTCCCGCTCACACCCCACCTCCCGCCCGGCCTCATCCGCCGTATCATCGGCGCCGTCCTCGCCGCCGCCCTCATCGGCTTCTGGATCGGCCGCGCCACCGCCGCCACCCTCTCCTCAATTCCGGATTGAGAAAATCCGCAGACTTCCCGAAGGACTTCCATACCCCGATCGCCGTACAACCAGAAACGGAGGAGGACGAACTCCTCCGGAAAGGTGGGCTTATGAAACCCCTACGGCTCGTACTATTGGCCCTGGCGGGATCGGCCCTGCTGCTCGCGCAGTCCATGTCGACCCGCCTCGTGGCGGAAGTTCCTTTCGAATTTGAAATGGCGAACCTGAAGCTCCCGGCCGGTGAGTACCAGGTGTCCGAGTTCACCGCGCGCCCCGCGATCCACGTCCTGAACTACGAAGCGGGCAAAAACGCCCTGGCTAACTCGAACGTCCTGAGCTACGAAGTCACCGAGAACAAGGACCTGCGCCTGGTCTTCAACAAATACGGGGACCGTTACTTCCTGTCGGAGATCTGGTACCCGAACATCGCCCGCATCCTCCCGAAGTCGAAGACCGAACGGGAACTCGTCACCAGCACGCTGATCGCCCGTAACCTCGAACGGGTCGTCATCTACGCGCGGGTCTTCTAGTTTCCTCGCCGGCCTACGGCGTCTCAACCTCGAGCGAGCAGTAATGACCATCGCGAAACGAACGGGTAATCTCCGCCGGTAGGCTCATCGCTCGGGCCGCGGTTCCAGCGGAGGTCCCATCGCGCGTCCCGCGGCGGGCGCAGGTCGCCTGGGCGGATTGGTCGCGCGCCTCTACGCAGAACCGGAGGCCGCGCCCCCGCCCAACTCCTTCGCCCGCCGCTCGAAATATAGCTGGATCACGGAGGTATGCTCCTCCAGAAAGCTGGGCCCATGAGACCTTTACGCCTTATTCTCCTGGCCTTGACCGCATCGACCTTGCTGCTGGGGCAGGCATTATCCCCCCGCCTCAAGGTCGATGTCCCCTTTAACTTCGAGATGGCGAACTTGAAGCTCCCGGCCGGCCAATATCAGGTGTCCGATTTCTCCAAGCTGGCGATTCATGTTCGCAACTATGAAGCGGGCAAGGACGTTGTGACCATTCAGAACGTCCTCAGCTACGACACGACCGATGGGAAAGACGTTCGCCTGGTCTTCAACAAATACGGTGACCGCTACTTCCTCTCGGAAATCTGGTACCCGGCCATCGCGCGCGTCCTGCCGAAGTCAAAAACCGAACGGGAACTCGTTACCAGCAACCTGATCACCCGCAACGTCGAACGCATCGTTGTCTACGCGCGGGCATTCTAGACGCACCCAAATCAAAAGAAACAAGGAGACACCATGCCACTCTTCCTCTCCCTCCTGCTTGTCCTGACCGTCTCCCCCGTGCTCCTGGCGCAAAGCGGCCCGCCGATCACCGCCGATGTGCCCTTTGCCTTCGAAATGGTCAACAAAACCCTCGCTGCCGGCTCGTATGAACTCTTCAACGCCGGCAGCGGCGCGCCCCTCACCGTTCGCAACTTCGCCAGCAACGATGCCGCTGTCGTGATGACTAACGTCGAAAACTACGGCCTCACCGCCGACCACACCGTACGGCTCGTCTTCAACAAGTACGGCGACCGGCACTTCCTGGCCGAGATCTGGTACCCGGAACTCGGGCGCAAGGTCATGAAGTCGCGGAACGAAAAGGCGCTCGTCACCAGCAAGCTCATCGCGGCAACCCCGGAACGGGTAGTGATCCTCGCCCGCCTTCGGTAGGTCAGCGGTCGACCACCCGGTCTACCTCGAACATCCGGTAGACCGTCTCGCGCATCCCGCAGCGGGCGTAGGTCGCCTGGGCGGCTTCATTGTGCGCCTCCACGTAGAGCCGGAGGCCGCACACGTCGCCCACCTCCTGCGCCCGCTGCTCGACGTGCGCATGCAGCGCTTTAAACACCCCCCGCCCCCGCCGCTCCGGCACCGTATAGACGCTTTGAATCCACCAGAATACGCCGTTCCGCCAGTCGGACCACTCGTAGGTGATCATCATCTGCCCCGCCGGCTCCCCGTCCACCTCGCCGATCAGATAGAACCCCCGCCCCGGATCGGCGAACACCGCCTCCACCCCCGCCCGCAGCCGGTCCGCGTCCAGCCGCAGCGCCTCCGTCTCCCACGCCATCCGCGCATTGCCTTCCACCAGAAACGCGATATCTTCAACCGTCGCCGGGCGTACCCTGATCATCCCCCTGATTCGAGCTCTACACTGGGGGAACCCCTCCGCCGCGCCCGGAATCTTATGGCGAACTCGCCTATGGCGATCTGCCCCTCCACGCCCCCCCCCCCGCCCCCCTCGCCGCCATCTCCTCGCTCGTCGGCCTCGACGCCCCACCGCCCGCCAACGCCCGCGTCCTCGAACTCGGCTGCGGCACCGGCTTCAACCTCATCGCCATGGCCCTCGCCGCCCCCGAAGCCCGCTTCACCGGCATCGACCTGAGTCCCAACCAGATCGCCCGCGCCAAAGCCGTCGCCGAAGCCGTCGGCGCCCGCAACGTCAACTTCGAAGCCCTCTCCATCACCGACTTCACCGCCCCCCAGCACTCCTTCGACTACATCCTCGCCCACGGCGTCTACTCCTGGGTCCCGCCCGCCGTCCGCGAATCCATCCTCGCCGTTATCCGCGATACCCTCGCCCCCACCGGCCTGGCCTACCTGAGCTACAACACCAACCCCGGCTGGCGCCTCCGCGGCCTCATTCGCGACGGCTTCTCCTTTTTCACCCCCGACGGCGCCCCGCCCGCCCGCGATCGCATGCAGTCCCTCATCGATGCGATGCCCACCCCCAACTCGACCTTCGCCCAGGCCTTCCGCGCCGAATGGGAAGGCGTCCGCAACCAACCCGATTACTACCTCCTCCACGAACACTGCGCCGGCGAAAACAACCCCTTCTATTTCGCCGAGTTCTCCCGCGACGCCGCCGCCTTCGGCATCGAAGTCGCCGCCGACGCCCGCTTCGTCTCCAACGCCTTCGCCCAGAACGAGGAAAACTCCCGCGCCCTCGACTCGCTCGCCGGCCCCGATCCCGCCCGCCGCGAGTCCACCCTCGACTGGCTCGTCGGCCGCTACTTCCGCCAGTCCATCCTCTGCCGCGCCGGCCGCGCCCCCGCCGCCGATGCCAACCCCCTCTGCACCCTCGACCTCCACCTCGCCCTCACCGTCGATATCCTCGAACGCGCCCCCGGCCGCCGCCTCCTCCGCAACGCCTGGGACAAACAAGTCGATCTTACCGACGCCGCCTGCCTCGAAGTCATCCTCCAGTTCGACCACTTCCACGACGCGATCCTCCCCGCCCGCGCCGTCGAAACCGCCATCCTCTCCGCCCTCGGTCTCCCGCCCGTCGAAGGTCTCGCCGACCCGATCGTCGCCTCCGTCCTCTGGGCCGGCTGGCGCAGCGGCTTCTGGACCTTCCGTACCGATCCCCCCGCCCTCGCCAACACCATCTCCGACCGCCCGCTCGCCTGCCCGCTCGCCCGCCTCCAGGCCCGCGCCGGCGACGAAGTCACCACGCGCCTCCACCGCTCGGTGAAACTCTCCGCCGCCGAACGCGAGCTCCTCCTCCGCTGCGACGGCGCCACCGGAATCGACCGCGACCCCATCCTCGAATCGCTCCTCGGCAAGGCCCTTCTCACCGGCTGACGGCGGGCGTAGACTCGTGGCCAGAAAGGAGCACCATTCGTGCGTCTGCTGCTGGCCGTCTGCCTCTTCCCCGCCCTCGCCTCCGCCCAGGACGGAGGCTTCACCGGGCTCACCTCGAGCCTCGAGTCCATCTACCGTGTCGCCAAAGCGCGGTCGTTCTCCATCAGCCCGGAAAACCTGACCGGCGAAAAAGGCAAAGGCGCCATGGCCGTCGAGGGCTCCGCCTCCCGCGCCGCCTCCGAACTCGGACAGGGCTGGAAGGTCAACCCGTTCATCGACATAGCCCCGGGCGCCACCTTCACCCTCGCCGACATCCAGGGCCAGGGCGCCATCCAGCACATCTGGATGACCCCCACCGGCAACTGGCGCTACTCCATCCTCCGCATGTACTGGGACGGCGAATCCGCCCCCTCCGTCGAGGTCCCCGTCGGTGACTTCTTCGCCATGGGCTGGGGCAAGTACGCCCCCATCACCTCCCACGCCGTCTGCGTCAACCCCGGCAGCGCCTTCAACTCCTACTGGCCCATGCCCTTCCGCCAGCGCGCCCGCCTGACGATGCAGAACCTCGACGACAAGCCCATGCGCGTCTACTACCAGATCGATTACACCCTCGCCCCCGTCCCCGCCGACGCCGCCTACTTCCACGCCCAGTTCCGCCGCGTCAACCCGCTGCCCTACAAACAGGTCTACACCATCGTCGACGGCATCAAGGGCCGCGGCCACTACGTCGGCACCTACATGGCCTGGGGCGTCCACAACAACGGCTGGTGGGGCG
>CAYMTH010000128.1:5682-9951 GCA_964393235.1 uncultured Solibacteraceae bacterium
AGTTCTTCCTCGACGGCGACAAGCAGTTCCCCACCATAGCCGGCACCGGCACCGAGGACTACTTCTGCGGTTCCTACAACTTCGAGAACAAGGAGAAGAAGCAGTACGAGGAGTTCACCACCCCCTACTCCGGCCTCGCGCAGGTCATCCGGCCCGACGGACTCTACCAGTCCCAACAGCGCTTCGGCCTCTACCGCTGGCACCTCACCGACCCCATCCGCTTCGAAGCCGACCTCCGTGTCACCATTCAGGCGCTCGGCTGGAAAGGCTCCACCGGCAAGTACCTCCCGCTGATGGACGACATCGCCTCGGTCGCCTTCTGGTACCAGATGGAGCCCCACGCGCCGTTCCCGGCGTTGCCCTCCCGGGACGCGCTGGCCGTCAACTGAGCGGCGCCCGCCGCGTGTGCCAGTCCGTCGCGCGTTGATAGGCGTGGGCGGCCCGTAGCAACACAGCCTCCGCGCCGGGCCGCCCGCACAGTTGCAGTCCGATCGGCAGCACCGGCGGTCCATCCGTAAACCCGCACGGGAATACGAGCGAGGGGATCCCCGTCACGTTGGCGAGGTTCGCGACATCGGGCCGCTTCGGCGGCGGCGGATCGGGCGGAAGGTCGGTCGTGACGATCTCCTGCTCCAACAGCGGCGCCGGGTTCCCCGCCGGCAGCAGCAGCACATCGCAGGTCGTAAACAGCCGCCGCGTCTCTTCCATCAGCAGCGTCCGCACGCGCTGCGCGTGAATGTAGTCGACGGCGGTGTTGAAGGTCGCCGCTTCCAGCCGCTCCCGCACCAGCGGATCCATCTTGTCGGCATGCTCCTTCAAGCGTCGCCCGTGGAACGCCGCCGCCTCACTCGAAAGGATCATCGACGAAACTGGCCCGCACATCTGCGGGTCTTTGAAGGTGACATCGGCCGGCACGGCGCCGAGCCCGCGGAACACCTCGATCGCCGCCCGCAGCGCCCGCTCCACCTCGGGCTGCACGTGATTCCAGAAGTACGGCGGCGCAATGCCGATCCGCAGGCCCTTCACGCCGCCCCCGATCTCCGGCACCGGCCCCGCGACCGCGCGCAGCACGTCGGCCATGTCGGCGGCGGTGCGCGTCAGCGGCCCGGCCGTATCGAGCGTCCAGCTCAGCGTCGTCACGCCGTCAAGCGGGATCCACCCGAACGTCGGCTTCAGCCCCGTCACGCCGCAGCTCTTCGCCGGACCGCGAATCGATCCACCCGTGTCGGAGCCGATCGTGAACACCGCCAGATTCGCGGCCACCGCCGCGCCCGACCCGCTCGACGATCCCGACGGCGAATAGCGCAGGTCCCACGGATTCCGCGCCGGCCCGTCGAGCCCGCGCTGCCCGCTCCCCATCGCGAATTCGAGCAGGTTCAGCTTCCCGAGCAGCACCGCGCCCGCCCGCGTCAACCGCTCCACTACCGCTGCGTCCGCGTCGGGAATCCAGTTCTCGGTCACTCGCGAGCCGTTCGTCGTCCGGATTCCCTTCGTCGCGATCAGATCTTTCACCGCGTACGGAATCCCGTGCAGCGGACCGCGATAGCGCCCCCGGGCGATCTCGGCCTCCGCCGTGCGGGCCTGCGCCAGCGCGTGGTCGGCGGTCACGGTCAGATACGCCTTCAACTGCGGGTTCAGCCGCGCGATGCGGTCGAGATATTCGCGCACGAGATCGACCGGCGACAGCCGCCGCGCCCGGATGCGAGGAGCGAGTTCGGCGATGGTCATGGCCGCCACACTCCGTGCGCGGGCGCCACCGTGTCGGGCACCGGATAGTCGCGCAGGCTCCGAATCTGCGCGCGTCGCATCGCGAGCACGGGTCCGAGAATCTGAAGGCGTTCCGGCGCCAGGTCCTGCGCCGCAAGCGGCGCCGCCGCGAAGACGCCCCAGCCAAACAACTGCCGTCGGGTCATTGCAAAAACTCCTCGATGAGCGCGTCTTCCTTCTCGCTCACGTATCGGTAGCGATACCCCGGGCCGCCGTCGACCACCTGGTTCATCCACGTCGACGGATCGGAGCGGTACAGCCGCCCGCGCCCGGCGAGATCGGCGACGTCCGGCAGATCCCAATGCAGCGCGAATCCCGGGATCATCGCGTCGAACAGGAACGACGTGAGCGGCGCCTCGAGCGCGTTCTGATACGAGACCGGCATGCGATCGAGCCACACCCGCTTCAACCGCGGCTCGACGGCCGCCGCCAGCAGCAGCCAGACGCCCTTCGCGCCCTTGGCGTAAGCCCGGATATCCCGCGCGTCGACATCCGGCCGTGCAGCCAGCAGCGAAACGGCGGCAAGGATATCCCGCGTCCGCAGCGCCGCCAGGTTCTCGCCCACCAGATCCGCGCGCTCGTTCGTCAGCCAGTTGCCAAGAAACGGGCGGCCCTCATACGCCTCCGGCGTATCCCGCACCGAGAGCTCCAGCACCAGCCGCCCCCGCTTCGCCAGCGCCTCGCACAGCGCCGTCGTCGACTGGCTCGGCTGCACGAACAGCGGCACGCGCAGCCGCTTCTCCTCGACCACGATCACCGCCCGGTGCGGCCCCGGCGTCGTAGGCTCGTAGAACTTCGCCACCACCGCGCCCCCGGCCGGCTGCGGCGCGATGCCGAGCCGCGCGAACTCGGCCTGCAACGCCTCTCGCGACCGCGGCTGTCGGCGCGCCCGCCAGTCATCCCGGATCTGCTCCCACACCCGCCGGCCCTCGACGTTCCCTGCCTCCGTCACCAGCAACTGTCGGTTCGGAAACATCGGAACCGCCTCGTCCTTCCCGTTCCCCGCGCCGCCCTTCAGCCAGCGGTTCATCCACGCGTAAATCTCCTCGCGCGCCTCCACCGGCGTGCCGTGCGGACCGGGGCCGACGTGGAAACGCACGCTCCCCTCCGCGCCCAGCAGCGAATAAAACCGGCGCACCTCGTCGTAGACCGGCCGCGCCGACGCGGGCGTAAAGTAGTCCTCTTCGGTGGCCATCATCAGAAACGGCTTCGGCGCCGCCAGAAAAAAGATGTCGGCCGCGTCCAGCCCGTTGGCGAGAAAACGCGGCAGCGCCATCTCGCTGTCCGGCGTCGGCCCCGTGAACAGCGTGCGATAGGTCGAGATGAAACAGCCCGCAGCGGCCACCTTCAACCGGTCGTCGAACGCCGCGGCGTAGGCCGTGATCGCTCCCCCGCCCGAGCAGCCGGTGACGCCGAGCCGCGCCGGATCGACGTCCGGCCGCGAAACCAGATAATCGACCGCCCGCCGAGCATCGTGGATGAAATACCGCGCCACCGAGCCGCCCGTCAGAATCGACCGCGCCCCGAGTTCGAGATGCTCGTTGCCGCCCCCGCCGGCGAGCGCGCGCCCGAGCTGCGGCAGATAAGACTGCTCCCGCTCGCCCTGCCCGATCGGGTCGTACGTCAGCGCGATGAAACCCTTCCGCGCCAGGTTCGCCGCCAGCCACTGCGGCTCCGCCTTGCCCTCCTGCGTATGCCCGGCCGGCACCAGGATCGCGGGATACCGCCCCGGCGCGGAGGGCCGGTAAACATTAGCCGCAATGCGCAGCGAAGGAAAGGAATCGAACAGAACTTTTTCGATGACGTAGCCGCGCCCCTGCAACTCGCCGGTTACCCGCGCGTTGAGCGGCCCCCGGAACTCCGGCAGCCCGCCGATCGATTCCAGCACCCGTCGCCGGACCTCATCGCGGCGCGCGACCGCGGCGTCGCGCGATTGCACCGCCCCCAGCGCGCGGGCGCGTTCATCGAGCTGGCGCTGCGCAATGGCGTCGAGCCAGCGGAGAAAGGGGTCCTGCGCCCAAAGCGCGGCCGAAACAAACAGGCAGGCCAGCAAACGCATGGACCAATCATAGTGCGGAAAAAGATCACCAAAAAAGCGGAGGGGCGGCCCTGGTTAGGCCGCCCCCCGCGCTCGACTCAGAGTATGCCGGATTACTCGCCGGCCGGAGCGGCCGGGTTCACAACCAGCTTCGTGTTGGTTCCGCCGACGCGGATCTCCGAGATCCGCATCTTCCCGTCGCCGTTCTGGTAACGGATCGACGTCGAACCAAATTTCGCGTCATTGTTCTCAGCCTTGACGTTGGCTTCGGCCTTCGCGCGGCCGCTTTCGAGGGTCAGCTTGTCGCCGTCGACCTTCATCTTGTAATCACCCGGCTTGAGAACAACGCCGTTCAGCGTCGCCTGCTGGAACAGCGTCACACGGGTGGAGATCGAACCGGCCCAAACGAGGGACGCGGCGGCGGCAAGACACACAAACATCTTCTTCATGGTTTTCCAGGCTCC
>CAYMTH010000129.1:0-9935 GCA_964393235.1 uncultured Solibacteraceae bacterium
GCGGCTGCTTCGCGAAAATCATCCCCACCTTGGACCGGTCCGTCGCCGCTTTCCCATTCGTCGTATAGTGCAGCTGGAACACGATGTCCGACCCGGCTTTGATCAGCCGCGCCTGCCCGTCGGCCAGTCCCGCCGCCGGCCGCCCCGGCGTGTAGCTCAACAGGAACTCCGGCATCTCATCCACCGGCAGCCCCGTCAGTCGATCCCGGTCCGTGACCGGCTTCCCCGGTTCCACGTTCCGTAGCCAGCGAGACCCCGGCGGCCGCACAAACGCGATGATGTGGTGCACCACGCTCCGGTTCCCCGGCCGGATCTCCACCGCCTTCACCCACTTATCCTCGGTGAACCCCGTCGGGACGATGATGTGCTGGTATTCGATCACGCCGTCCGCCGGAACCTGATAGTCCTCCGGCATCGAAATCACCTGGTCCGGCTTGCCGATATTCCATCCGTCCAAAAACGCCAGCGGTGGCGGCGCGCTCTTCGGATCGCCCTCCGCGCTACCCTCGTCCGCCCACCGTACGATTGCGTCCCGCTCCGCCGCCGTCAGCGAAGGGTCGTTGCTGAACTTCCCGTGATCGGCGTCCGCGAACCACGGCGGCATCCGCTTCTGCAGCACCGCCGCCCGCATCGATTTCGCCCACGGCCGCGTCGACGCGTAGGTCAGAAACGACATCGGCGCCGCCTCTCCCGGCCGGTGGCAACCCTGGCAATGCTTCTGCAAAACCGGCAGCACGTCTTTGTAATAGGTCACCGGCGCCGACGCCAGCGTCGACACCCCCGCCAGCGCGGTCAGAACAAGAATGAAATTCCGGGTTGCCATCAGATATCTCCCTCGGGGTTCTTAGCGTACTTTCTCAACCGAAAAGGCCAAAAGTACATTTCCCGGCATCCCGCCAAAGCGGGCGTAGCCGGAATTCACAAACAGCATCCCTCCTGCCACCACGGCCCCTGCGCCGTCCAGTGACCCGCCCCGCGCCTTCACCCCGTTCACCGCCGCATACTCCCGCACCATGTCGAAGTCCCACAACTTCTTCCCATCCCCGGCCGCGAACGCCCGCAGATGTCCGTCCAGCGACCCCGAAAAAACCACTCCCTCGATCGCCGTCAATGCCCCCGACTGCGCCGGACTGCACCGCGGCGCCTCCGCCGCGCACGCCGCCGGCGGCGCAAACCAAGCCTTCGCCCCGTCTTCCAACCGGAATGCCGTCAGCCCGCCGCCCTTCTCCTTGTCCAGCGTGTACCCCGCCGCCGCTTGCCCGGGCGCGGGCCGCTTCAGCCCGGCGTCCGATACCGCCGCGTATACATGCCGTTCATCGGCCGCCGTTCCCCACTGTACGCCGCCCAGGCTCCCACCGCTGCCCGCCCGCGCCTGCCACACCACCGCCCCGTTCCGGTCCGGATCCATCGCATGCACCATTCCGGATTTCTGCCCCGCCACCACCAGTTCCCGCCCGCCCGGCAGCCGTACCAGCATCGCGGAGGAGCCAAAGTCGAAATCGGGCCCGTTGCCGCCCTCCGGGCAGTTCGGCCCTCGCACCGCGCCTCCGCATCCGGCCACGAAAACATCGCCCTTCGTGAACTGCTGCCGCCACACGATCCGGCCCGTATCGAGCGCCAGCGCCATCACCGCGTCGCTCGTCTCCGTCGCCGGCGCCGAAAAATTGTCCCCGGTCGTGACATAAAGCAGCTTCCGCTTCCTGTCCACCGTCGGCGCCGCCCACACGCCCGCGCCCGATGGTCCAAACCGCGGCTTTCCCGTCCGCGTCACACCTTGTTGCACCGGTTCCGCCGGAATCGTGTAGGTCTTCCACACCTCCGCCCCATCCTTCACCCGCAGCGCGGAAACGCTCCCCCGGAACGTGCAGCACGGATACGCCGGGTTCACGGCCCGTGTCTCTTCCCAGCTCGATACCGCCACGAACACCAGACCCTCGTGTCCCGCCGGCGCCGCGGTCAGGCGCGCCGATTCATGCGCCTCCACTCTCCGCTTCCAGTTCTGCCGGCCCGTCCGCGCATCAATGGAATAAAACCAACCCGTCTGGTCGCCAAACAGCAGCGCGTACCGTCCTTGCCCCTCCGCCACCGCGAGCAACGCCGAACGTACCGGCCCCGCCGCCTGGAACACCCAGTGGATGCAGCCGCTGCCCGTGTCCAGCGCGTGCACCGCGCCCCCCGCGCTCCCCGCAAACAACGTGTTTCCGAGTACCGTGGGCGGCGCAAAGGCCGTCACGTCGCCGTCGTAGCCAAAAGCCCATCGCAGCTGCAGTCGCGGCACGTCTCCGGCCGTCAACCCTCCCGCCTTCGCCGTCTGAAACCGCGTATTGTCCCCCGCCGGACTCCAGCCATTCCATGTTCCCGGGCCGGTCAGGGAAAGCCGCATCGCCGTTCCCCGGCAGAGCGCGCCCGCCGGCGGTGGTGCGTCCCCGTTCGGTTTTCCCAGAAATTCGGCCACCGCCTGCCGTTCGTCCCCCGATAGCGGAGACGCCACGTTCATCATCGCCCCGAAGTTCAGCGAACGTAGGATCCGCGCCGCGGCCATCCCGCGCAGCGCCTCCCGGTTCGGGATCCGGCCTTCCGTCGTCTCGTGGCACCCCGCGCAACGCGCCTGATAGACGGTCTCGCCCCGCTGCGCCTGCGCCACCACAAGCGGGGCCAGCAGCACACTGGCAAGCCGAAGAAATCTGACGGACATGAATCGATCCCTTCTCGCAGCGAGGAAAACAAGGTCCTGTTCGTTGTCCCGCAGAGTATACACGAACCGTCATCCCCCCCAACCGCCGCGCCTCTCACCCGATAGAATGATCCCCATGCGCCCCGCCCTCCTCGCTGCCCTCCTCACCCTCCCCCTCTCCGCCGCCGACTTCGCCTCCGACCTCGCCTTCCTCCGCCAGCACACCGAAACCATCCTCCTCACCAAAGGCAAAGCCCAGCTCGCCGTCGCCCCCGCCTACCAGGGCCGCGTCATGACCTCCACCGACGGCGCCGCCTCCTACGGCTGGATCAACCGCTCCCTCATCGCCAGCAAAAAACTCGTCCCCCACATGAACCCCTTCGGCGGCGAGGACCGCTTCTGGCTCGGCCCCGAAGGCGGTCAGTTCTCCATCTTCTTCCCGGCCAAGGCCCCCTTCGACCTCGCCAACTGGCAAACCCCCGCCCCCCTCGATACCGACGCCTACCCCGTCATCGCCCGCCAGCCCGACCGCGTCCGTTTCCAAAAACGTTTCCAGCTCACCAACTACTCCGGCACGAAGTTCGACGTCGCCGTCGATCGTGAAGTCCGCCTCCTCGACGCCCCCGAACTCTGGTCCAAGCTCGGTGTCCCTGCCCAGCCGTCGCTCTCCGCCGTCGCCTTCGAATCCGCCAACCGCATCACCAACGCCGGCGCCCAGCCCTGGACGCAGAAAACCGGCCTCCTCTCCATCTGGATCCTCGGCATGTTCAACGCCGCCCCCGCCACGACGGTTGTCGTCCCTCTCAAGCCCGGGAACGGCGGCGTCACCGACGACTATTTCGGCAAGGTCCCCGCCGCCCGCCTGAAGCAAACCCCCGCCGCCCTCTTCTTCCGTGGCGACGGCCGTTACCGTTCCAAGATCGGCGTCAACCCCTCCCGCGCCAAGTCCGTCCTCGGCTCCTACGACCCCGCCTCCGGCGTCCTGACCATCGTCCAGTTCACCCTCCCCGCCGGCCCCGCCCCGTATGTGAACTCCGAGTGGAAGATCCAGCAGAACCCCTTCTCCGGCGACACGATCAATTCCTATTCGGACGACGGCAAAATGGGCGCCTTCTACGAACTCGAGACCTCCTCCCCGGCCGCCGCCCTCGCCCCCGGCCAATCGCTCCAGCACCTCCACCGCACCATCCACCTCCGCGGCCCCGCCCCCGCCCTCGACGCCGTCGCCAAATCCGTCCTCGGCGTCTCCCTCGACCAGATCCAAACCGCCCTGCCCCGCTAGCGCCGAACCGGACCCAGGTATCTGTCGAGAAATTGGAACGACTCCTGGAATAGCGCCGCCCGCGGCGGACCTTCATGTCCGCCCTCGTAGATCAGGTGCCTCTTGTCCTTCGCCGGCGTGCCCAGAAACTGAAACAGCGCCCGCTGCGATGTCTCCACCGGGAAGGACGCATCGTAGCGCCCGTTGAGCATAAGCACCGGGATTTTGACATGCCGTATGAAGTTAAACGGGTCGGCTTCGGGTTGGTAGCGAACCGTCAACTGCAGGCCGCCGCTTTGGAGGATCTCGGCCTTGATGCGCTTCTCGAGCGCCGGCAGAATCGCCCCTTCCACCCCACCCAGACTGTCGCCAAAGTAGCCAATCCTGGAAGAATCGATGTCGCTTCTCGTCTCCAGATAATCGAGCAATCGCCCCAGGTCCTTCACCCAGGCGATCTGGTGATCCCGCTGGAATGCCGGCGGAGTCCGGCCCGGTATCATGCCGTCCCGCCGCTCGTACATCCCCTTGTAAATCGGAAAAGCCAGGGCCCGTCCGCCCGTCACCAGAAAGCCGCGGGTTTCCTCAAATCCGCGCAGATCCAGTTTGTCGTCCAGAAATGCCCCGGCGCCAGGAAAATAGACGACGGTCTGGAATGGAGGCTTCGCGTTCTTCGGCAGATAAAGATGGACGGCGAAACGCTCGGGACCGTACGCCGCGTCGATTGTAATCTTCTCGTGTGACCATCTCTCCGTTTCCGCCACTTTCTGGACTTGGGGGTTCGTATCCCCTTTGTCGTAGGCGTAAAGTGCCGAATAGGCGCGGAAGACGTCATCGGAGACCGGCGTGGCTTTCCAATAATCTCGCTGCTTCACCTCGATTTTCGAGGCGGCAACGGCATTCGGCGGTTCGTCCAGCTTGACGGTGCGAAAACCGGCGTTGCCCGGGCGGGCCCACGGCGACTGGGCATCGGTGTGATTAAACATGTAGGTCGGTTCACCGAACCCGCCTCCCAGAATGAACCGTCTTCCGTCGGCTGCCTCGTTCCAGCACCACTCCTTAACGTTACCCGCCATGTCGGTCGTGCCGTGTCCGCTCACACTCGATTCGCTTCCCACCGCTTGGGTCCGGTCGCCCCTGAAGTTGCTTCCCGGAGTGATCAAGGCCGTGAACCGTACCGATTGCGACGCCAGCGTCCAGTGGTACGCCGTGGGCAGTTGCTTCCCGGCGAACCTCGCGTAGGCCTCCGCCTCGTACCAACTCACGCCGGAAACCGGATAATTCTCCTGCCCCTTGGGAAAGTCGCCCCCGCTCCATGTGGCGGGGCCCGGTTTCCCGGTCGCATCGCGAAACTCTGCTACGGCCTCCTCCCACGCAATTGTCCGCCCAGCCCGCTGAAACACCGGATTCCAATACCTGCGTTCCCGATATCCGCCGGCGTCCACGAAACGCTTGTACTCCCGGTTCGTCACTTCGTGCCGGTCGATCAGAAAACTGGCAACCTCCGCGAATCGGGCAGTTGCCGTCGGATGCGTAAGACCCGTCCGGCCCGCGGGTACGGGCACCATGTCGGGCGGAACTCGATCTGCGGGAACAAGCTTTACCTTTATCTTGAATCGCCCTATATATCCCGGTACGGACGCGCCAACCGGTTCGCCGATAAACGTCAAATCGGCGAACCCGGGCTTCCGGATCCGCCAGACGTACGGCTGCCGCGCTACCCGAATCCCCTCGAACGGCGTTTTTCCGACGCTCTTCCAGGCATTCCGGTCTCCCGAATAGGGCCGCGCCTCCACTTCGGCCCCGGCCGGCTCGGTGGCGATTGAGACCTCGCCCGTCACGCGACGCCACGCTGCTTCCAAAGTCGGGTCCGCGGGCAGTGCGGCGCGTGCCTCCTCCGTCAGCGCCGCTGCCTTGAGGTGCTCCCCCACCTCCAGCAATCGGGCGATCTCCGGCATCGCGACCTCTCTCGCCCAGCGCTCCTTGGACCACCCCAACCCAAACCATCCCGCCACGACGGCGACCAATACCGCCGCGGCGCCTATCCCCATCCAGCCACGCCTCGTACGGTACGCTGGCGCCCGCTCGGTTGTGAGTCGCCGCAATTCCTCCAGGATCGAAGCCGCGCTCGAAGGACGATCGCCCGGCTCCTTCTCCAATAGCTTCAAGAGCAGGCTCTTCGTCTTTCCAGCCAACCGGCTGTCGCCGAGGTCGCGCGGCGGCGCGTGCAGGATGGCCTCGGCCAGCGCGAGTCGCGTCTTCCCTTCGAACGGCCGCTTCCCGGTCAGCATCTCGTAGGTGAGCACCCCCAGCGCGAAGAAATCCGTTCGATGATCCACCGGGAGTCCGCGAAGCTGCTCGGGCGACATGTAGCCGGCCGTTCCGGCGAACGCACCTTCCATCGCACTGTCGTCTCCGGGCTTATCGAGGTCCGTCTCGCCCCGGCGCAGCCGCCGCGCAATTCCGAAATCGAGCAGCTTGACCTGGCCCTCCTCGTTCACCATGATGTTGGCTGGCTTCAGGTCGCAGTGGATGATGCCGTGCGCATGAGAGTATTCCAGTGCCTCGGCAATCTGCCGGGCCAGCGTCAAGGCATCTGCCTCAGACAGCGGCCCGCTCTCCATGCGCTCGGCGAGCGTGACACCTTCCACCAGTTCCATCGCGATCGCCCGCTGTTCGCCCCACTCTTCCAGCCCATAGATCGCCGCGATGTGAGGATGATTGAGGGCCGCCAGCACACGCGCCTCGTACTGGAAACGGGTCATCCACTCCGCGTCTGACGCGAATGCCGCGGGCAATACTTTAAGGGCGACGTCTCGATTCAGCCGCGTATCCGTCGCCCGGTAAACCGCGCCCATTCCCCCCGACCCCAGTTTGCCCGTAATGCGGTACTGCGCGATCTGTGCGCCCACCGCAAGCGGCTCCGCCGTCCCGTCCCCCTCGAAGGCCGAATCGGTCTTCCACGCCGAACCCTCCAGCAATTCGTCCGCTTGCCCCTCGTGGGCGAGCAGAGCTTCCACTTCGCAACGCAGTTCGGGATCGTCCGCGCAGGCCGCTCCCAGATACGCCGGGCGCTCGTCCGCCGGTCGCTTCAATGCTTCGTGAAAGACATCCTGAAGTTGTTCCCAGCGGTGCGTGTTCACAGTTGCGATCCCGTGCTACTTTCTCAATCGGACAGCCGTCGCGCTCTCATTCCCCGGTCTCTTTTCCCATTTCCCTGGCCAGCCAGGACTTGACGAAGACCCAGTCCCGCCGGACCGTCCGGACGGATACCTTGAGGACGGCGGCCGTTTCCTCAAAACTCAATCCCCCGAAGAAGTGCAGTTCCACCATTTGCGCCTTCCGCGCGTCGTAACATTCCAGCTTTTCCAGTGCCCGGTTCAGTTCCAGGAACTCGATGGTGCGCGGTCGCGAAGCGATCACCGTGTCTTCGAGGGGAATGCTCTTTGATATACCTTCCCGCTTGCTGCTTTGCCGGGCGATCGAATACGAGATGAGAATTCGTCGCATCATCCGGGCCGACAGCGCGAAGAAGTGAGCCCGGTCGTTCAGTTCCAGGCCTTGCGCCTTGAACAGACAAAGGAACGCTTCGTTGACCAGTGCGGTGGGCTGGAGTGTATGCCCCTTCCGCTCGTGCGCCATGCAATGCCGGGCGATTTGCTTCAGTTTGGCGTAGATAACGGGCGCCAGTTGCCTGGCTGCGTCCTCGTCGCCTGCGCTCCAGGCGCGCAGCAGCACAGTAACATCATCGGTGGTTCCGGCCTCTGGCGGTTTCACCATGCGACGACAATATCAGATTCAATTGCTTTCCGTCGTGTTTCCGTATGGCCTCGTTGGATAGATCGACGGCGACCCGGAAGTTGCATTCGATTCGCCACCCAGTCCAGGCTGGGATCCGCCGCCACCCGCGCCCCTCCCCGGGGAATGAGTTTCTCGCTCCATCCGGAGCATATGGGGAAACAGGACATTTCCCTTCCAACTCCCACCGCCCCCGACAAAACCACGAACCATTCTTCTGACCGCGAAGCGGCCTCCTCCGTGGGCGAACTCAGCGGCTCTCCGCACTCCCCAACCGCGCCAGCAGCACCAGCAACTCCGTCTGGCTCGAACACCCCGTCTTCGCAAACACCGACTGCAACTGCGTCTTCGCCGTGTTAATCGAAATCCCCAACCGCTCCGCGCTCTCCACCAGCGACAGGTGCCGCCACAACGCCAGCACCAGCGCCGACTCCGCCGCCGACAGCCGGAACAGCGCCCCCAGCGTCGCCCCCGACAACGGCCGCGCCTCCATCGGATCCACCGCGTACAGCAAAATCCGGCTCCCCAACCCCGGCCCCGCCGCCTCCGCCGGCAACGGATGCGCGAACACCGCATGCCACGCCCCCGCCCCCGGCCGCGGCACCCGGCAACTCCACGCCGACTCATCCCCCGGCCCGATCGCCTCGCAACTAGCCACCACCCGCCGCAACTCCCCCTCCGCCGCCTCCGCCGTCGTCCGCAAATACCCGGCCCGCGCGCAAAAACCGTCCCTCCTCCGCAACAGACGCTCCGCCGCCGCGTTCGCCAGCAGCAGCCGCAACCGCGGCGTCACCACAAACGCCGGCCACGGGCTGTGATCGAAAAACGCCCGCAACCCGTCCATCTCCCGCAAGTGCTGCTGCAACCGCACCGCCCGCCCCAGGTGCGGGACCAGCGCCTGCAGCAACGCGACCTCCTCCGGCCGCACCACCCCCTTGCCCGCGCTCCGGTTCACCAGAATCGACGTCATCACGTCCGGCGACGAATGCACCAGCGTCCCCATCCCGTGCGCCACGTGATTCGCCTGCCCCCAGTCGTTGTAGAACTCCGTCTCCCGGTACTCCTCGAACGGCAGCGTCTGCTCGGAAGCAATCACCTCTCCCCGCAAAAACTCCGGCGCCAGCGTGCGCGGCTGAAACCACGGGTTGATCCCCGCGTAATAGCTCTCGTAACTGCGGATTCCCGCCGGGTCGCCACCGGAATAGTAGAGGTTGACCACCGCCCTGTCCCTGTTCTCGGTCAGAATCGCGCATGGACCGTCGGCGAACAGGTCGTGAATACAGTCCAGAAACGGCTGAAACGTGGCCGTCTTCCCGTACAGTGACCCGTACAGCAAATCGACGGCCTGCATCGCCTGATACAACTGCTCAGAAGTCAGAATCGGAGTTCGCATCGGTCGCTCTCGAAAATTAATTGCGCAATGCAGCGCGCGGGAGTGACAAACCTCCCCACAACTTACTGGCCATCCCAGCGGACCTCCCGCTTCCCCGCCGGCGGCCCCGTCGCTTTCGCCAGCAGTTGCAGTAACTCCGCCTGGCTCGCGCTCCCCGTCTTGGCCGTGTTCACGGAGATCCCCAGCCGTTCCGCGCTGCGCACCAGCGACGGCTCCTCCCACAGCGCCCGCGCCAGGCGCGGCGTCAGCATCTGCGGCACGCGCACCTCTTCCGCCGCCCCCACCCCGTCCGCGGCGTGCCCCTTCCGGCCCCAGTCGTTGCGATACTCTGCCTGGAAATAATCCGCCCCAGGCAGCGATGCTTCGTAGGTCACCACCTCGCCTCCGAAAAACCTCTTTAGCGCCTTGTCCGGTTGGAACCACGAACTGATCTTCGAATCGAGTGAGCGGAATGTCCCCGTCTTCACATTCCGCGAAACATCGTGAGTAATCGGCGCGCACGGGCCATCCGCAAATGAGCCTTCAAGCGATTCCAGCAGCGGCCCCACCGCGTCGAGTATCTCCGCCACTCCGTCTATCTTTCTGCGGGCCACGATAGTTACTCAGCATACACATACGAATGACTCCAGTAAGACTCGCCTTATTCGCTCCAACTGCGGACCCGCGGTCGGATGAAATCGCCGTTCACAATCGTTCAAGATTTATATTTCCCTCAAAATCAACAACATCCGTTTCGCAACTGAGCGTTTCATGATTCCGCCTCTGTTAAGTTGAAAACAGAAAGGCCCTCGCCCCGCGAGGGCCTTTCGCAT